>NZ_CAKVVF010000004.1:0-1708 GCF_934833455.1 Oscillibacter sp. KLE 1728 | reverse complement strand
CGCACGAGCCAACGTGTTTTTGTCAGGCATATATCCTGACAAATCATTGCAATGGATTCGCCTGGGGTGAATGAAAACAACAATCGCAAATTTTTATTTGTTGAGATAGAATTATTTGATCATAAATTGGAGGCAATCATTATGTCTAAGGTTATCGGTATCGACTTAGGTACGACAAATAGCTGTGTGGCCGTCATGGAGGGCGGCGAGGCTGTGGTCATCCCCAATGCGGAGGGCAACCGGACCACCCCGTCCGTGGTGGCTTTCTCCAAGACCGGCGAGCGCATGGTGGGTCAAGTGGCTAAACGCCAGGCCATTACCAATCCGGACCGCACCATCTCTTCCATCAAGCGGGAGATGGGCAGCGATTATAAAGTGACCATTGACAGCAAGAGCTACACCCCCCAGGAGATCAGCGCCATGATCCTCCAGAAGCTGAAGGCGGACGCTGAGGCCTATCTGGGCAGCACAGTCACCGAGGCGGTCATCACGGTTCCCGCCTACTTCACTGACTCCCAGCGCCAGGCCACCAAGGACGCCGGCAGGATCGCCGGCCTGGACGTGAAACGCATCATCAACGAACCTACCGCCGCGGCCCTGGCCTACGGCGTGGATAAGGAACAGAGCCAGAAGATCATGGTGTACGACCTGGGCGGCGGCACGTTCGATGTGTCCATCCTGGACATCGACGACGGCGTGATCGAGGTCCTGGCCACCGCCGGTAACAACCGCCTGGGCGGCGATGACTTCGACGAGTGCATCATGAAGTGGCTGGTCAGCGAGTTCAAGCGCACCGACGGCGTGGACCTGTCCACCGACCGAGTGGCTATGCAGCGGCTGAAGGAGGCCGCCGAGAAGGCCAAGATCGAGCTCTCCGGCGTCACCACCAGCAACATCAACCTGCCCTATATCACCGCCGACGCCAACGGCCCCAAGCACCTGGACGTGACCCTGTCCCGGGCCAAGTTCAATGAGCTGACCGCCCATCTGGTGGACGCCACCATGGGCCCCGTGCGCCAGGCCATGTCCGACGCGGGCCTGAAGCCCAGTGACCTGAGCAAGGTCCTGCTGGTGGGCGGCTCCAGCCGGATCCCCGCCGTGCAGGAGGCCGTGAAGAACTTCACCGGCAACGAGCCCTTCAAGGGCATCAACCCCGACGAGTGCGTGGCCATGGGCGCCGCCCTGCAGGCGGGCGTCCTCACCGGCGACGTGAAGGGGCTGTTGCTGCTGGATGTCACCCCCCTGTCCCTGGGCATTGAGACCATGGGCGGCGTGTTCACCAAGCTGATCGACCGGAACACCACCATCCCCGTGAAGAAGAGCCAGATCTTCTCCACCGCCGCTGACAACCAGACCAGCGTGGAGGTCAACGTCCTCCAGGGCGAGCGGGAGATGGCCGCGGCCAACAAGTCCCTGGGTCGCTTTCACCTGGACGGCATCGCCCCGGCCCGCCGCGGCGTGCCCCAGATCGAGGTGACTTTCGACATCGACGCCAACGGCATCGTCAACGTCTCCGCCAAGGACCTGGGCACCGGCAAGGAGCAGCATATCACCATCACTTCCTCCTCCAACATGAGCAAGGAGGACATTGAGAAGGCCGTCAAGGAGGCGGAGCAGTATGCTGCCCAGGACAAGAAGCTGAAGGAGGAGGTCGAGGTCCGCAACCAGGCCGACCAGATGGTCTACCAGAGCGAGAAGACCCTCTCCG
>NZ_CAKVVF010000003.1:31533-43996 GCF_934833455.1 Oscillibacter sp. KLE 1728 | reverse complement strand
ACGGCATGACCGGCAGCCTGGTGCTGTTCTCCATTCTCCTGCTGCTGATTTCTGTGGCCACCAAGATCGTCGGCTGCGGCCTGGGCGCAAAGCTCTGTCATTTCACTGGCAAGGAGAGCCTGCAGGTGGGCGTGGGCATGGTCTGCCGCGGCGAGGTGGCGCTGATCGTAGCCAACCGGGGCCTGGAGCTGGGAGTGCTGTCCGGGACCCTGATGGCACCGGTCATCATCACCGTGGTGGGCGGCACGATCCTCACACCCATCCTGCTGAAGCTGGTATTCCGGCACGACGGACAGCCGGCGAGCGCGGCGGACAGCAATCTGGCAGACCACTATGAGAAGATGGAGCAGCTGGATATCGTCTCCGCAGAGCTTCTGGCCAGGGACCAGAAATACCTGAAAGAAGGGGAGCACGGCGGAGACAAGGACCGCGGCTGATCTGCTCCGGTGACTGAGAACCGCAAATACGGGGAGCCGGCCTTTTGGTCGGCTCCCCGTATTTTGAAAAGCGCGCTGTATCCGCCGTCAGGCGGTGTGGCGGGCGTGGCCCGTCTCCTCGTCGGAGGAGCGGAACAACAGCGTGATGCACCACAGGCCCGCCAGGCCCACCAGGGCGTAGATGATGCGGGAGAGAATGGCCATCTGGCCGCCGCAGAGGAAAGCCACCGTATCAAAGCCGAACAGGCCGATCCCGCCCCAGTTCAGGGCGCCGATGATAGCCAGTGCCAATGCGATCTTATCAATCACCATGCGAAAAACCTCCTTTATGCCTTCCAGCAGGGATTTGGCGTTAGTGTATCCAACGGGGCGGGAACTATGCGGATGGGGAAAATTTCCAGCCTGGACAAAATTTGCAAATCGCATTGCAAAGGAAAGATAGGGATTGTATAATCGAAACAGCGGGATCCGATCTCGCCCGCGGCGAAGCCGCGCAGACCGATTGATAAGGGGAGACAGTATGAATATTGTATGCTTGGATATGGAGGGCGTCCTGGTGCCGGAGATCTGGATCGCATTTTCAGAGGCCAGCGGCATTCCGGAGCTGCGGCGCACCACCCGGGATGAGCCGGATTACGACAAGCTGATGACCTGGCGGCTGGGCATCTTGAAGGAGCACGGCCTGGGGCTCAAGGAGATCCAGGACACCATCGCCAAGATTGATCCGCTGCCCGGCGCCAAGGCGTTTTTGGACGAGCTGCGGGCCACCACCCAGGTGATTATTCTGAGCGATACCTTTGAGGAATTCGCCAAGCCCCTGATGGAAAAGCTGGGCTGGCCCACCATCTTCTGCAACTCCCTGGAGGTGGCGGAGAACGGCGAGATCACCGGCTACAAGATGCGCTGTGAGAAGTCCAAGCTCACCACGGTGAAGGCCCTGCAGTCCATCGGCTATGACACCATCGCCAGCGGCGACAGCTTCAACGATTTGGGGATGATCCAGGCCAGCAAGGCAGGCTTCCTCTTCAAGAGCACGGAGCAGATCAAAGCCGACCACCCGGAGATTCCGGCCTTTGAGGAGTTTGACGACCTGCTGGCGGCCATCAAGGCGGCGCTGTAAGAGTTTTCCGGAAAGAAAGGGGACGCGACATGAACGAGAAATTCCAGAAGCTGGGCTTTTACCCGGCGGATATCCTGCTGCCCAAGGATGCGGACATGACCAAGTGGGCCGTGGTGGCCTGCGACCAGTTCACCTCCCAGCCGGAGTATTGGCAGGCGGTGGAGGAGACTGTGGGGGACGCGCCTTCCACCCTCCGGCTGATCCTGCCGGAGGCCAAGCTGAACGACCCGGATGTGGACGCCCATATCGCGGACATCAACGGCGCTATGAACCGCTATCTGGCGGAGGGCGTCTTTCAGACCCTGCCGGGGTCCCTGTTCTATATTGAGCGCACGCAGTCCGACGGCAAGGTGCGCCACGGCCTCATCGGCATGGTGGATTTGGACCAGTATGACTTCACCCCCGGCTCCGGCGCCCTGATCCGGGCCACGGAGGGGACGGTGCTCTCCCGCATCCCACCCCGGGTACGGGTACGGCAGGACGCCCCCGTTGAGCTGCCCCACGTGATGCTGCTGATCGATGACCCGGACCGCACGGTTATTGAGCCCCTGACCGCCGCCAGCGGGGAGATGGAGCAGCTGTATGACTTTGACCTGCAGCAGGGCGGCGGGCACCTGAAGGGCTGGAAGCTGACGGACGCCCAGATGGACGCCGTGGCGGACGCCCTGGCGGCTATGTGCACGCCGGAGGCCATGGAGAAAAAGTACGGCCTGAAGGACGCGGCACCTCTGCTGTTCGCGGTGGGCGACGGCAACCACTCTCTGGCAACAGCCAAGCAGTGCTATGAGAACCTGAAGAAGGTCACGCCGGAGGACCAGTGGGCCGGTTTGCCCGCCCGCTATGCTCTGGTGGAAGTGGTGAATAATCACGACGACGCCCTCCAGTTCGAGCCGATCCACCGCGTCCTCTTCGGCGTGGAGCCCGAACAGGTGCTGGAGGCGATGAAGGCCGCCTATCCCGGCGCCCACGAAGGGGAGGGCGAGGGCCACACCATCGCCTACACCTATGCAGGGCATACCGGTACCATCACGGTGCCCAATCCCAGGATGCAGCTGGCGGTGGGCACGCTCCAGACCTTCCTGGACGCCTATCTCAAGGAGCACGGCGGCGAAGTGGACTACATCCATGGCGACGAAGTGACGGACGAGTTGGGCAGCAAGTCCGGCAACATCGGCTTCAAGCTCCCGGCTATGGGCAAGGAGCAGCTGTTCAAGACCGTCATGGCCGACGGCGTCCTGCCCCGCAAGACCTTCTCCATGGGCCACGCCCAGGATAAGCGGTACTATGTGGAGGCTCGGAAGATCAAGTAAGAAGTCGTTTCCACAGATACAGACAGCGCCGCAGGCTTTTGCCTGCGGCGCTGTTTCTTCTGAAACCTGGCAAAAGCCGCGGGACCGCCGCGGCTTTTGGGGAGAGCGTCTTTTTAGAACAGGCTCCTCCGCCTCCGGAACTTCTGGGTAGCTTCATACGCGAAACAGGGCAGGGCGAGGGACAGAATTGTGATGGCCGACAGGAGCAGGACTGCGTACAGCAATGAGCTTCTGCTCAAAAACAGGATGTCCAGCATACGATGCTCCTTTCTGGTGCTGTTGGGGGGATTGCCCAAACAATTCATTCCACCTCCTCTGTTCTGTGTATAAATTCGCCGCACTATCTTAAAAGAAGAAAGAGAATTTGTAAAATTTTACATGACGCCGGGCATTCGTTCAAAAGGCAGAATCCCGGTCGATCACGTTCCAGTGAGAGGCGGAGACTGTCTGCCCATCCTTGCACTCCAGCTGCACTTCCAAATGAGAATAAAGGCTGGCGGGGATCTGCCAGCGGAACAGGGCGAAGGTCCGGCCGTCCCGGATCCGCCGGACGCCGATCTGCTGCCGCTCCTCGGCCACTCCGGTGCCGGTGGGATACAGAAACAAAACCACCTGATCCACCGTGTGCTCCCGGCCGTCCTGGAAGGTGACCGCCACGTTCACGGTGCTGTCTGGCGGAAACAGATACCAGCCGAAGTCGCTTTTGGCGATCTCCTGCCCGGCCGCATCATAGAAATAGACGCCTGTAATCTGCGGATCCTCCGGCGGCGGCCAGCCGTCCTGATGCGCGCTGTAAAGGATCCAGCCCAGCGCCGCCAGCAGCGCCAGGCAGAGGAGCCCTGCCGCCAGCGTCAGCCGCTTCCACCGCCGCAGAGGGACGGGCGGCGCTGTTTCTCTTTCCACTTGAAGGTCTGTCCCCAAAATCTCCGAGAGCGCCCGCCGATTTTCCGGAGAGGGAACAGAGGTTCCCATCTCCCACTTGGATACCGCCTGCCGGCTCACGCCCAGCCGCTCCGCCAGAGCCTCCTGGCTCATGCCCAAGCGATCCCGGCCTTCCCGAATCGCCTTGCTCATGTCCATGACGCACCGCCTCCCGCTCCGCTGCTCTCAGCATAGCAGGTTTTTCCGGTTGCGTCCACCAACTTTCCGCAACCGTCCGGTTGCGGGCGATTCGTTGTTTCTACTTGGGGAGGGATGTGCTATACTGGACCCAGACAGCGGGCGGAGGCCCGCGGGAGGTGGTGCGATGAAGACTTTGACGCTGGAGGCCCCGGCCAAGATCAACCTGACTCTGGATATTCTGGGGCGGCGTACAGACGGCTATCACGACATGCGGATGGTGATGCAGGCCGTGTCCCTGGGGGACACCGTGACGGTGGCAGAGGCGGCGGGCGGCTTTTCCCTGCTGACAGAGGGCATCTCCCTTCCGGCGGGGAAGGTCACTTTGGAGCAGCGGGCGGCGGATGCCTTTTTCCACAGGCTGGGCCGCCCGGTGCCGGGGCTGGAGGTACGCCTTGCCAAGCGGGTCCCGGCTTATGCGGGGCTTGGGGGCGGCAGTGCGGATGTGGCGGCGGTGCTGCGGTGCCTGCGGACCCTGTACGCCCCGGATCTGCCGCGGCAGGCGCTGGAGGAGATCGGGCTGGCAGTGGGCAGCGATGTGCCCTTCTGCGTCCGGGGCGGCACATGTCTTGCAGAGGGACGGGGTGAGATCTTGACGGACCTGCCGCCTCTGCCGGACTGTGCCATCGTACTGTGCAAGCCGGACTTCGGCCTGCCCACACCGGAGCTGTTTGCCCGGCTGGACGGGGCGGACCTGGGCCCCCGGCCGGATACGGCGGCCATGGCAGCGGCGTTGGCCCGGGGCGATCTGGCCGCCGCGGCCGCCTGCCTTGGAAATGTTTTTGAGCGGGTGCTGACGGAGGAGGAAGGGGAGGAGATCCGCTCCATCAAGGAAGCCCTGCTGCGACACAGTGCTCTGGGCGCGGCCATGAGCGGTTCCGGCCCCACGGTGTTCGGCCTGTTTGATGACCGGCAGAAGGCGGTCCGGGCAAAGGAGGCACTGGAGGGACGTTACCGGCAGACGTATCTGGCCGCGCCGGTAAAAATATTGGAAAAGATGGAATAAAATCCGGAATTTCCGTCCATGATGGGGGAAACGGGCCCCATGGGGCTACATAGCAAAGGACGGAAAACGGATATGAAAACAGCTGCAAAGCGTGAGCGAAAGACTCTGCGGATCGTGGAACTGGCCCTGCTGCTGGGTGCGGCGGCGTTTCTGATGACCGGCGTCTGGGCGCTGAACACCCAGCGGGACCTGGCGGACAAGGTGGTGCGGCTCCATGTGCTGGCCAACTCTGATACGGAGGAGGACCAGGCACTGAAGCTCCTGGTCCGGGATGCGGTGCTGGAGCGAGCCACGGAGATTCTGGAGCAGTCGGCGGACCGGGCGGAGGCAGAGATTCGCCTGCGGGAGAGCCTGCCGGAACTGGAGGCCATCGCCGAGGAGACGGTACGGGCCAACGGCTATGACTACGCCGTGACGGCGGAGCTGGAGGACACGGCCTTTCCCACCAAGGAATATGACGGCTTCTCTCTTCCAGCCGGGGAGTATCTGGCCCTGCGGATTCTGATTGGGGAGGGCGCCGGACAGAACTGGTGGTGTGTGGTGTTTCCACCCCTGTGCACCGCTGCCTCCGCGGACGTGCCGGAGACGGCCCTGGCCGCTGGCCTGACGGAAGACCAGGTCAGCCTGATGACGGAGGAGGATGGCGGCTACCAGCTGAAATTCAAGGCCGTGGAGCTGTGGGAGCGCCTGAAGGCGGCGCTGGAGTGAGCGGGAGCCGCCCTTGACACGGCCCGCTGGGAACGGTATCATAAGGGCCGGGACCGGACTTTCCTGCGGCCCCACGGCGGGGAGCGGCGGATGGCCGGATGCTCCGCACTTTCCAGCGGGGAGGAGACGGCGGCATGAGAGAGGCGGAACTGAATCGGCAGCGGGTGGTGTTCACACCGCAGGAGGCGGCGCGCCTGCCTCAGGACCGGCCCTATGCGGCGTACATCTGCCACTATGACTGGGCGGAGGGAGAGCACGCCACACTGATGCACTGCCACGAGCGCCTGGCGGAGGTGCTGCTGATCCTGAAGGGCAGCGGCCGGTACACCGTCGATCTCCGCCGGTACGAGGTGGCAGCCGGAGATGTGGTGCTGTGCAGCGGCGGCGCCCTCCACGACGAATTCCCCCAGGCAGACCAGCCGTATCAGACCCTGTGCGTGGCCATCGGGAACTTGGCGCTGGCGGACCTGCCGCCATACAGCCTGCTTTCCCCGGACCGCTGCCCCCTGTTTCACCAGCCGGAGCAGTTTGCGGACCTGAAGGAGCTCTTCTGCCTGATGGACCGGTATGCAGCGGAGCGGGAGCCGGGCTTCCAGGAGCTGTGCCAGCACCTGATGCTGGCGTCGCTGGAGCTGGTCCGGCGGATGGCGGCGGGGCGGAAGGAGGATCTCGTCACCCGGGAGGACTCCACCTTCGGCCGTGTGGCCAGATACATCGACCGCCATTATGCGGAGGACCTCTCCATCGAGCAGCTGGCCCGCCAGTTTTATCTGAGTCCCTATCATCTGTCCCATATCTTCCGGCAGAAGACGGGATACAGCCTCAAGCAGTATGTCCTGCGCCGCCGGATCGGGGAGGCTCAGATGCGGCTGGTGAACGCGCAGGACAGCGTCCAGACCATCTCCGAGGCGGTGGGATTCGCGGACGCCAGCTACTTCTCACGCATCTTTTCAAAATACGTCGGCCTCACGCCCACGGAGTACCGGAAATTCCGGATCGGGCCGTGAGACCGCAGAAAAGTCCGGAAAAAAGACCTGCGGAGGGAACCGTGCCGTTCCCCCCGCAGGTTTGTCTATTTCATTCCGTCAGGTATATTTGTATACTTTGTCCAGCATCCTAAGCAGAAGACGGATGAATAGGGAGGAGATCCAGATGAAACGGACATGGAGGAAGAAGATCGGCGCAGTTGTGGCCCTGCTGGCCGCCGTGGCAGTGCTGGGTACCGGCTGCGGCGCGGACGCCGCCGGGGCTGTGGAGTCCCGGACCAGGGAGACGAGGGCTCTGGGCCTGCTGCTGTCTAGGGAGGATACGTTTTTGTCGGAGCTGAAGGCGGACATCGAGGCGGAGGCCGCCGCCCAGGGCTACGCGGTGCGGTATTACAACGCGGGCAACGACCCGGAGACCCAGCTGCGCCAGGTCCACGAGGCCCTGGCAGAAGGCGTGGAGACCCTGCTGGTGAACCTTGCAGACGGGGAGGACTCCGAAAAGGTGGCAGACATCGTGGGCGACGCAGGGGTCGTGCTGCTGAACCGAGCGCCGGGGACGGCGATCCTGAACGAGCGGATGGTGTTTGTGGGCATGGACGAGGCCGGGAGCGGCGCCCTCCAGGGGCACGCCCTGGCGGAGTATTTCTGGGAGACGGACCACGGGACGGATATCCGCTATCTGCTGTTCCAGGGGATGCCCGGCCAGGAGAATACAGATGCCCGCTCCGGCACCGCCGTGCAGAGCCTGCTGGACGACGGCTTCTGCCCCATCGCCGCGGCGGATTACCAGGTCTGCGGCTTCAGCCGGGAGCGGGCCCGCCAAGCCATGGCGGCCCTGCTGGAGCAGGGCGTGGACTTTGACTGCGTCATCTGCGACAACGATGAAATGGCCCTGGGAGTCATCGAGGCGCTGGAGGCCGCCGGCTGGGATCCGGGCGCGGCGCCCATCGTCAGCGTGGACCACACGGCGGAGGGGGCCGCCGCCCTGGAGAGCGGCAAGCTCTATATGACGGTGGACCAGAATCCGGAGGACCAGGCCCGGGCGGCGGTGGCGGCAGCCGTCAATCTGGCCCGGGGTCGGGCTTATGACGACGGGCTCCGGGAGCTGCTGGGGAACGACTGCACGGACCCGGAGCAGCCCTTTGTACTCCGGGTTCCTGTGGAGGCGGTGACCGCTTGACGTACTGCCTTGCTTTGCCGGAGTGCAGAAAAGCCTGTGTTCAGAAGGAACACAGGCTTTTTCAGCCCAGAAGGTACTGCGGGACGGGCGCCCCGGCATGGCATCAGACAGGGAACGGATGTGGAACGCGGGCTGCACAGCATGGATTCCGCACTTGAACGGGCATATCCCGAATCGGCATGCGCGATGAAAGGCGGGTGCGCAAAACCAGCTGCAAACTCCCACTCTGCTCCGCGTGCGGATACCATCCGAAAAAATTTCAGATTTTTTCACGCTTGCTCTTGACTTTGAGTGTACTCCAGGTGCTATCCTATAAACGTGTCGGATGACCGATGCGCAATACCATGGCTGCCGGGGGGCTGAAGAGATGCATGAGGAATTTCAAACGGTCCTGCGGGAGCACCTGGCCCGCTATCCGCTGATGGAGCCCCAGGACTGCGCCAAGCTGGCCTATCAGAGTACGTTCGGTCCAGCCCATGCAGCGGGGGAACGGGGAGATGTCCTCCGGCAGCTGCTGGGGGAGTGCAGCGCCCTTCCCGCAGACCGGGAGGCCCGGCCGCCGGAGCGGATCGGGAACGGTTTGTGCCGCGTTCATTTGGCGGGGACGGGGGATTGGACGCTGGCTGCGCCGCTCCTGGCGGATCTGCTGCTTCTGACGGCGGCGGAGCACCACGGGACGGCGGCGGACCTGGAGGAATGCCTGACCGCGGCGGAGGCGCTGCCCCTGCCCGGTATGGCGGACTGGCTGGCGGTGTACCGCCGTCAGGGCTGTCCGCCCGTCCACCACTCGCCGGCCTACCGGGAGGCGTATGATCCCCACTACCGGGTCCTGCGGACAGCATACGGCGGGTACTTCCCGGCACTGCTGGCGGCGGCCCGGCTGGCGCGGAGCGGCAGACCAGCCGTCGTGGCCATTGACGGCCGCTGCGGCAGCGGCAAGAGCGGCCTGGGAGACCTGATGGGGCGGCTCCTTCCCTGCAACGTGGTCCACATGGACGACTATTATCTCCCACCGGACCGCCGGGCAGAGAACTGGGAGCAGATCCCGGCTGGAAATATGGACCTGGCCCGCTTCCTGCAGGAGGTTCTGGAACCGGCAGGGGCCGGAGCGCAGATCCGCTGCCGCCCGTATGACTGCCGGAGCGGCACGCTGAGGGAGGGGACAACGCTTCCGGCCCGGCCCCTCACTGTGGTGGAGGGAAGCTACTCCCAGCACCCGCTGCTGTCGGCCCGCTATGATCTGCGGATGTTTCTCACCTGTGCGCCGGAGGAGCAGCGCCGCCACCTGGAGCGGCGGGAGGGCGCCCACTTCGCCGCCTATGAGAGCCGGTGGATGCCCCTGGAGGAGCGGTATATACGCCAATGCGGCCCGGAGAAGGGCTGCCAGCTGGTGATCGACACCACCGAATTTTTCCCCTGATGAGGGGAAAGCCCTGAAAAGCGCCCGGCCAGAAGGCCGGTATTCACAAACCCTGCAGACTCCGTAAAAAAAGCCAGAAGGCTGGTGCGGCGCCAGAAGGCGGCGCGAAAAGACTTTTTGAGAAGGAGTTTAACCCCATGAAACACAGCAATTTCAAAACAAATGTCCATAACCTGGTCCTGGCGGCCATGTTCCTGGCCCTGGCGCTGGTACTGCCCTTCCTCACCGGACAGATCCCCCAGATCGGCGGGATGCTGCTGCCCATGCACCTGCCCGTGTTCCTCTGCGGCCTGATCTGCGGCTGGCAGTATGGCGCGGTGGTGGGATTCGTGGCCCCGCTGATGCGGATGGCGCTCTTCGGAATGCCGCCGCTGGTGGCCGCTGTGGCCATGGCCTTTGAGCTGGCGGCTTACGGTGGCATCGCGGGCTTTTTGTACAATCGGTCCCGCTGGCAGTGTGTGGTGGCCCTGTACCGTGCTCTGCTGGCTGCTATGGTGGGCGGCCGGATCGTCTGGGCTGCGGTGCGGGTGGTGATGACCGGCGTGGCCAGCGTGCCCTTCACCTGGCAGATCTTCCTGACCGAGGCGCTGGTGAACGCCATTCCCGGCATCATCCTCCAGCTGGTGTTCATTCCCGTCCTGATGGTGGCTCTGGACCGCACCGGCATGGTCCGCTTCCGCCGGGAGCAGGCCGGTACCCAGGCCGCCGGAAACTGACTGATCGGCGGCTTCTTTCGCAGGCAGAGCAGGCCCCCAGCGGACCGGACACGTTCCGGTCCGCCGGGGGCTTTCACATGCCTTGCCGCCCGCCGGCTCACCGGAGCCCTCCAAGCTGGGGAGCCGGCTCTGCGCTGCCGGGAATGTCTGGCGCGGCGCCGGATCGTTCCAGCATATTTTGCCGGATGCACTGCGGCCCAATAGATGCGGCTGATGTGCCAGGTATTTCCAGTCATCTGGAAAATCCGGAAAGCCCTTGCGTGGCTCTGCCCCGCTGTGTTAGGATGTGAACCGTGCTTTTGAGGCCGGATTTTCCGCTGCCTGCTTGGCTTTTTGACAGAATCCGCAATGATTTGGCAGAATTTCTACATCTGGGAAGGCCCCTTTTCGGACCGGACGGAGAGTGCCCGCTTCAAAGCGCCGATACCTACAAACCAATCGGGAGGAATCTACACACATGAAGCGAGAACTTGTTACCGGACTGCTGACTCTGAGCCTGCTGGCCTCCATGCTGCCGGCCAATGCCCAGGCGGCGGAGGGGATGTTTGGTGCGTCTGCCGCCGGGCAGGTCCAGACCATGACGGAGGGGGCCGGGGAGGACGGCGTCCAAACGGAAAACGCCGCGGATATCGACGGCACCCAGTATGCCACCCTGGCGGAGGCGGTGGCCCAGGCGGAAGAGGGCGCCACCATCCGGCTGCTCCGAGACGTGGAGCTGGACGCCTCCGGCCTGGTCAACGGCCAGGGAGCGCTGACGCTGTCCAAGGACTTGACTCTGGACGGCAGCGGCCATACCATCCGGGCGAAGGCGGGCACATTTTCTGTCTCCGGCGACAATGGCACCGGCCCCAGCCTCCTCAATCTTCAGGATGGCGCCGAGGTGACGCTGCGGGATGTGACCCTTGACGGCGGCAGTGCCGCCAAGCACGGCCTGAACATCTACCACGCCGGAATGGTGACCCTGGAGAACGTGGAGATCTCCAACTGCCGCTGGTACGCCCTGGTGGTCAATGGCACGGAGCTGTCCGTGGACGGCCTGACCACCTCCGGAAACCAGTGGGGCGTCAACATCGACCGGGGCAGCCGCGTCACCTTTGCGAACGCTGCTATTGCCGAGGGGGATTCCATTGTCTTTGAGGGTCAGGATGCCTCCGGCAGCCTGACCGTGGAGAGCGGCAGCTATCAGAACATCAAGACGCAGGGCGGCTCCACTGGCGGAACCATCGCCATCAACGGCGGCACCGTGGGCAGCGTAGTCAACGACACCGCGGCGGAGATCACCATCTCCGGCGGCACTGTGACCGGTCAGGTGGCCAACAGCGGCTCCGGCAGCATTTCTGTCACCGGCGGCAGCTTTGCCACTGCAGAGCTGGAGGATTTCATTGACCCGGACCGGACGATCATCCTGACCCTGGAGCTCGGCGAGGGCGCCGCCGGCGCGGCCGCCATGGCAGCCACCAGCGGCGCAGCCGTGGGGACGCTTCCCACGCCGGAGCGGAGCGGCTACGCCTTCGCGGGCTGGTACACCGCCGCCGACGGCGGCACTGCAGTTACTGCCGATACCGTCTTCGACGCAAACACAACCCTGTACGCCCGGTGGACTGAGAAGTCCGAGGACGGCGAGCATCTCATTACTGTGGACCAGGTCACCGGCGGCTCCCTGGAGGTGAGTGCCGGTCGGGCCGACGAGGGTGAGACGGTGACCATCACCGCGGCGCCGGATGACGGATACGAGCTGAAGAAGCTGACTGTCACCGACAGCCAGGACGGCGCAGTCCCGGTCCAGAACGCGGGGGAGGGGCGCTATACCTTCGTCATGCCCGGCGGCGGGGTGACCGTGTCCGCGTCCTTCGTCCGTTCCGGGGAGCAGACGGAGCTGCCCTTCACAGATGTGGACAGCGGCGCGTACTATTACGATGCGGTCCGGTGGGCTGTGGAGCAGGGGATCGCCTCCGGTGTCACCGGAACGGCCTTCGCCCCGGGCCGCGGATGCACACGGGCCCAGCTTGTGACCTTCCTGTGGCGGGCAAACGGCTCTCCTGAGCCGTCCGAAAAGGAGAATCCCTTCACGGATGTGAGCCCCGACAGCTACTACTATAAGGCAGTTCTGTGGGCTGTGGAGCAGGGCATCACCTCCGGCGTCACCAAGACTGCCTTTGCCCCGGACCGGGTCTGCACCCGCGCTCAGGCGGCGGTGCTGCTGTGGCGGGCCGAGGGCTCTCCCGCAGCATCCGGGACGCATGACTTCCGGGACGTGGCGGAAGGTGCGTACTATGCGGACGCGGTGGCCTGGGCCGTGGAGAGCGGAGTGACCCAGGGCACCACTTCCACTACCTTTGAGCCCGGCACGACCTGCACCCGGGCGCAGATCATGACCTTCCTCCACCGCGCCATGGCGTGACAGAGAGGGCCCCAGGACAGATGCAGGCAGGTCCGGCTGAATCGCCCGGCCAGGACGCAG
>NZ_CAKVVF010000003.1:16751-31523 GCF_934833455.1 Oscillibacter sp. KLE 1728 | reverse complement strand
GTCAAACGGCGGGCCGCGCGGAGATTCTCCGTGCGGCCCGCCGCTCTGCCTTTCAAGGAACTTAAAAAAATAAGGAGAATCCGCAGCATCTCTGGAATTTTTCCGTCTGTTGGGATAGAATGGAATCACCATTCCGGAAACTGCCGACAATGGAGGGACGAATGATGAAGAAGCTGTTTTCTTTGACGCTGGCTATGGTGACGGCTCTGGGGCTGATGCTGCCGGCGTCCGCCGCAGAGGAGACCACAGACGAGGCCCTGGCCAGGGTGACCCAGGCCGTAAAGGCGGCCCTGGATCTGGACACGGATGCCTATGACGAATTTCAGGGCAGCTGGTATGAGGACGGTCTGACCGGTGCCTGGGATCTGTACTGGTCGACCGAGTTGGAGGAGGAACTGTCCATTTCCGCTCTGGATGACGGGACCGTAATCAGCTACGATCTGGGTCTGCCGTACACCGCCTCCAACAGCGGGGATTTCCCGGTCTTTCCCCAGGGGGATGAGGCCGCGGCCGCCCGGGCCGCCGGGGACTTTTTGGACAAGGTCCTGCGGGAGGGGGAGAGCGTGAAGCTGGAAGAGCCCCGCGGCATGGATATTCTGGGCGGGGACAGCTACCGCTACTCCGGAGTGATCCTGCTGAACGGCCTGCCCTCGCCGCTGACCTATTCCATCACTGTGGATGCGGCGGACAACCGGGTCCGGTCTTTCCACCGGACCACAGCGGAGGACACCTTCCTGGGAGACGTCCCCTCTGCCGCCGCTGCGGTGCGCCGCGACCAGGCTGCCAAACTCCTGACGGATACCCTGGAGCTGAAGCTGGAATACGTGCGGGAGGCGGGCGGCACGTCGGCCGTGCTCCGGTATCTGCCGGTGGATACGGACACCTTTTATGTAGACGCCGCCACAGGAGCGCTTTTGAATCTGACGGAGCTGGAGGACCAGATGGGCGGCTGGGGCGCCGGAGGCAGTGCCGACAACACCGCGGCTGCGGAGAGCGGGGGCAGCGGCCTCAGCCCGGCGGAGCAGGCGGGCATCGCCCAGATGGAGGGCGTCCGGTCCTCCGCGTTCCTGGACCAGAGCCTGCGGGCAGAGCCGGTCTACGGCCTGACGGAGTACGCCCTGTCTTCCGCCGCCTACCGTCTGGCGGAACAGGAGGGGAAGGAGGATCAGGTCCTCTGCGTCCTGTCCTATGTGCGGCCCGGAGAGGAGGACAGCTGTTCCCGCACCATCACAGTGGATGCCCGCACCGGCGCGGTCCAGGAGGTGTTCTCCTACGCACCCGGAATGGAGGATGGGGAGACACCGGCCCTGACCCAGGCGGAGGCGCAGGTCAAAGCGGAGACGTTCCTGTCCGCCCTCTGCGGCGGGCGGTGGAGTGCCCTGACACTCTATGACGGCCGGGACAACACGGAGGACCGGCGTCCGTACTACACCTTCACATACGTCCAGCAGGTAGGCGGCATTCCCTTCCCGGAGAACCGCTATACCGTGGCCATCGACAGCGGAGACGGGTCCGTGTACCGGCTGGATTATCAGTACGATGAGGATGTGACGTTCGCCAGCTCCGCCGGTATCGTGGGTGAGACGGCGGCCCTGGCCGCCTGGGCGGGGACCTATGACACGGTCCTGGCCTACCGTCTGGTGCCCCGCCCTCTGGAGAGCGGCGACGAGACGGAAGCCCGGCTGATGGAGCTGGGGCTTACCCACTTCTACGAGCTGCGGCTGACCTACGCTCTGGAGCGGGAGGAGCGGTATCTGGGCATTGACGCCGCCACCGGCAAACCGGCGGCGCCGGAGTCCGGGGATACCGCCATCACCTATACGGACCTGTCGGGCTCCGGGGTGAAAGCCGATGTGGAGAAGCTGGCCCGCTATGGCGTGGGCTATGACGGGGGCCGCTTCCGGCCGGACAAACAGCTGACCCAGTGGGATCTGGTGGCCCTGTTGGCCAGCCTGGAGGGATACTGTATCGACCCGGAGACAGCGGATGAGAGCACGCGGGACACCGTCTATTCCGTGGCCTACCGGATGGGTATTCTGCCCCGGGGAACCCGGGATGAAGGCAGGGCCGTCACCCGCGGGCAGGCAGTGAAATGTCTGCTGGACTGCGCAGGTTATGGTCCAGCCGCCCGGCTTCAGGGCATCTACACCTGCACATACAGCGACGCTGCCGCCATCCCGGAGGCAGACCTGGGCTATGCGGCCATCGCCCAGGCGCTGGGCATGGTCCGGGGAAGCTATCAGGGGGACCGGACCGCCATGCTCTGCCGCCTGCTGGAGCGGCAGGGAGCAAACGTGGGCGCCTGAACGGGCCCGCCGGATGATGGAATTTGGGAGGAATTACACATGAAAAACGTATTCGGCTATCCGGAGTTTGACGCGGAGGGCGAGGAAATCCTCTGTACCTACGACAACGCATACAGCGATATGCTGATGGACATCCGGGTCTACCGGATGGAACCCGGCCGGAAGAGAGGCTTTTGCCGACGGGGCGAGGAGACCGCGGTGCTGCTTCTGTCCGGAACCGTGACCTTCGGCTGGGAGGGCCGGACGGAGACGGTCAGCCGCAGAGACGTGTTCACTGACGGCCCCTATGCCCTCCATGCCTGCGCCGGGGAGGAGATCACCGTGGAGGCGCAGACAGACGCGGAGATTCTGGTCCAGTGCACGAAGAATGACACAGCGTTCTCCGGCAGGCTGTACCGGCCGGAGGACGCCCCCTGGGTCTACTCCTGCGTGGGCAAGTTCGGCAATGTGGCCAAGCGCCGGGTAAACACCATCTTTGACAAGGATATCGCCCCCTGGTCCAATAGGGTGCTGGGCGAGGTGCTGCACGACCGGGGGAACTGGTCCGGCTATCTGCCCCACCGGCACCCCCAGCCGGAGTGCTATTACTTCAAGTTCGACCGGCCGGAGGGCTTCGGCGCCAGTTTTGTGGGGGACCAGGTATTCAAGAGCGTGGACAACAGCTTCTCCGCCATCCCCGGCGGGTGCCTGCATCCCCAGGCAGTGGCGCCGGGCTTCCAGATGTATACCTGCTGGATGATCCGCCATCTGGACGGCGACCCCTGGCTGCAGACCACCCGAAACGAGGACGAGCGATATCTCTGGCTTCACGATGCGCAGGAGTGACCTGCCCACAGAGAGTTGAACAGCGGAAAAAGGCTCCGGGTTTCTCTGGGAACCCGGAGCCTTTTTATTTGGAAACAGGTCCGGCACAGTGGTCCGGTTCCAGAAGAGGCGCCGTCCCGGGACCTGCCTGGGACAGCCGGAGCCCGGCGCCACGCACATGGTCCCGCAGCACTTGGTCTACAAAGCGGATCAGCTCCTCCGGCGTGCCCTGGATCTCGCCCAGGAGCCAGTCCTCCACAATACTTACCAGCGCGCCCACATAGAACTGAGTCAGCATGGTGAGCTCCTGCTCCCCGGCCTCATACCCCAGCTCCGCGGCAATCAGACGGATCGTGCTCTGGATGATGGCGCGGATATCCGTCTGGAAGAACCGCTTCAGGTGGTCCCGGCCCATGGAGCGAAGGGCGCAGAGGCAGAACGCACGGTTCTCCTGCAGGTATTGGAAAAGCTGGAGCAGGCCGTCCTGCCACAGCATGACGCCCTCGTGTTCCCGGAGCAGCGCCACCGCCTCCTCCTCAAAGATCCAGCGCACCGCGTCGTAGACATCGTCAAAATGGTAGTAAAAATGCTGGCGCGCCATGCCGCAGCCCCGCATGATCTCCGCCACGGTGATCCTGTTCAGGGGTTTCTGGGTCATCAGCTCCTTGAGTACAGTGCAGATCTGCCGCTTGGCCGCATTGCTGGCCTCGTATGTCCGTTTTTTCATATCGACCTCCATGGACCGGCAGACTCCAGTCCATTGCAGTCCAGTATAACACATTTTCCAGAGGAGTGCATCTATGCAGAATGGGGGCAAGTGTCAGATTTCTGACATCTGCCCAAGGTCTGCACCTTGCATCTCCGGGCCTGTTTCCAGTATGCTGAAGGAAATGCGGAAAGGAGCGGAGGAAGATGCGGGAAGAGTATCACGTCACGCTGTACAGCCAGATGGGCCCCAGGGAGGGCCGCCTGGACCTCCAATACGAGGGTTCTGCCGTCACAGGATCCCTGGAACTGATGGGACGCCGCAACCCCGTCCATGGCGTACGGTCGGAGGATGGGCATCTGTGCCTCTCTCATGCTATCCGGACGGCGGTCAGCACCCTTTTCTGCGAGACGGCGCTGGAGCTCCATGGGGAACGCCTCACTGGAGTGACCACGGCGGACGTCTGCCGGATGCGATGGGAGGGGAGCCGGATCTCCCCTGAGCCGTGATGGGACCGGGATTGCCGGAAGGAGCTGAAACTGTGCGCAAAGACACTGAAAAACCATCCTTTTTTGTGCGGCTGGCCACGGTGATCGTGGATAAGCGGAAGCTGATCTTTTTCCTGTACGCGTGTGCGCTGCTGTTCTGCCTGTTCTCCCGGAACTGGGTCAGCGTCTGCAACGACATCACGGAGTACCTGCCGGACTCCACAGAGACCCGCCAGGGGCTGACCCTGATGGAGGAGGAGTTCACCACCTTCGGTACCGCCCGGGTGATGGTGTCCCACGTGACGCGGGGCATCGCGGAGGATCTGGCGGAACAGATCGGGGAGATCGAGGGCGTCTCCTCCGCGTCCCTGGGAGACAGCATCGGCGCAGAGGAGGACGGGGAGGCCGAGACACCGGAGGACATCGCATCGTATTTCAAGGGCGCGGACGCGCTGATCTCCGTGACCTTTGCGGGGGAGGAGGATGACGAATCCGCCCTGGCCGCCATGGAGGCCATCCGGGAGCTGCTGGCCCCCTATGACTTTTATATAGACAGCTCTGTGGGGGATTCCCAGGCGGACTCCCTGGCCGATGAGATGGGGATCATCCTGGCGGTAGCGGCGGTTATCATCGTGCTGGTGCTGCTGCTGACTTCCCGCTCCTATGCGGAGATTCCGGTGCTGCTACTGACCTTTATCGCGGCGGCCCTGCTGAATCTGGGCACGAACTTCATCTTCGGAGAGATCTCCTTTGTCTCCAACTCTGTGACGGTGGTGCTCCAGCTGGCTCTGGCCATCGACTATGCCATCATCATGCTGCACCGCTTCCTGGAGGAGCGGGAGCACGCCGGAGACCGGGAGGCGTGCATTGCGGCGGTCAGCGCCGCCATTCCCTCCATCTCCGCCAGCAGCCTCACCACCATCTCCGGCCTGGCGGCCATGATGTTCATGCAGTTTCAGATCGGCTTCGACATGGGCATCGTGCTGATCAAGTCCATTCTGTTCAGTATGCTGTCGGTGTTCACCCTGATGCCGGGGCTGCTGATGCTCTTTTCCAAGGCGATGGAGAGGACCCGCCACCGCAGCTTCATCCCCAGGATCGACCGCTGGGGCGGATTTGTCCTGAAGCTGCGCCATGTGGGGGTGCCGCTGTTCATTGTGGCCCTGGTGGGGGGCTTTTTCCTCTCCAACCGGTGCCCCTATGTGTACGGCTATACCCAGATCGAGACTGCGCGGCAGAACGAGTCCCAGGTGGCGGAGCAGCGGGTCAGCGACACCTTCGGCACCCAGAACGTGATCGCTCTGCTGGTGCCCCGGGGAGACTATGACAGTGAGAAAGCCCTGCTGGAACGGCTGGAGGCCTGCGATCAGGTGGACTACGCCATGGGCCTCTCCAATATCGAGGTGATGGACGGACACACCCTCACCGATGCCCTGACGCCCCGGCAGTTTTCTGAAATGACGGACCTGGACTACGAGCTCGTCTGCCTGCTGTACACTGCCTACGCGGCGGAGGAGGAGGCCTACGGCCGGATCGTGGGCGGTCTAGACGACTATGCGGTCCCTCTGATGGATATGTTTTTTTTCGCCTACGACAAGGCGGAGGAGGGCTATGTGGATCTGGACGAGGGGCAGCAGGCGGACCTGGACGATCTCTATGAACAGCTCGACAACGCCCGGGTCCAGATGCTGGGGGAAAACTACACCCGTATGCTCATCAATCTGAACCTGCCGGAGGAGGGGGCGGAGACCTTTGCTTTCCTCCAGACCATCCACCGGGAGGCGGAGCGGTACTACGACGCGGACAGCGTCTATCTGGTGGGGGATTCCACCAGCGACTATGACCTGTCCGTCTCCTTTGCCCGGGATAACATCATGATCAGTGTCCTGTCGGTGGTGTTCGTCATCATCGTGCTGCTGTTCACCTTCCAGTCTGTGGGACTGCCGATCCTGCTGATTTTGGTGATCCAGGGCAGCATCTGGATCAATTTTTCCTTCCCCGGCATGGCCCAGAAGCCCATTTTCTTCCTGAGCTATCTGATCGTGACAGCCATCCAGATGGGCGCCAATATCGACTACGCCATCGTGATCTCCTCCTGGTACAATGAGCTGAAGGCGGAGATGTCCCGACGGGAGGCCATCGTCCAGGCGCTGAATCTGTCCTTCCCCACGGTACTGACCTCGGGGAGTATCCTGTCCTCTGCCGGATTCCTCATCGCCCAAATCACCACAGAGCCTGCCATCGTGGGCATCGGCGAGTGCCTGTGTCGGGGGACGCTGATCTCCATGTTCCTGGTCATGTTCATCCTGCCCCAGATCCTGTTCCTGGGCGACGGGATCGTGGAGCGGACCCGGTTCGATCTCAAGGTGCCGGAGGTTGCCAGGAGTGCCCATGGCACCGTCTATGTCAACGGCCGGGTTCGGGGCCGTATTTCCGGCGTAGTGGATGCCCAGATCCAGGGCGTGATTTACGGGGACGTCTCCGGAATGCTGGAGACGGGAGCTTATCAGAAAGAGGAGGAGCCCGCCCATGAGACGGAAGATTCATAAATGCCTGAGCTTCCTTCTGGCGGCGGTGCTGCTGGCGTCCCTGGCGGCGCCTGCTGCCCTGGCCGCCGAAGGCGGGGACACGGTTTTCGTCCGCACGGCGGAGGACCTGGTCCAACTGGCAGAGAACTGCACCCTGGACAGCTGGTCCCAGGGGAGAATTGTCCGCCTGGAGGCGGATATCGACCTGTCCGGCACGGACTTCACCCCCATCCCCACCTTTGGGGGGACCTTTGAGGGGCAGGGCCACACCATTTCCGGTCTGTCCATCACGGGCAGCGGCAATGTCCGGGGACTGTTCCGGTACATACAGCCCTCCGGCGTAGTGCGGGATCTGTCGGTGGAGGGACGGGTCGATCCCTCTGACCGGAAGAATACCCTGGGCGGCATTGCCGGCAGCAACCGGGGCCTTCTTGCCGGCTGCACCTTCCACGGGACGGTGCGGGGAGCGGACAGCATAGGCGGTCTTGTGGGGATCAACGAGAGCTCGGGACAGATCGTCAACTGCACTTTCTCCGGAGCCGTCACGGGAGAGCATTATGCCGGGGGCATCGCCGGGCAGAACTACGGCGCCGTTATCCAGTGCCGGAACAGCGGCAGCATCAACACCACGGAGGTGGATGCGGAGCTGGATCTGGACGCCATCAACCGGGAACAGCTGAACGCGGCGGAAAACGTGCCGGTATGCACCGATATCGGCGGCGTCGCCGGGTATTCCTCTGGTATCATCCAGAGCTGCACCAATTCCGGCAGCGTGGGCTATGACCACGTGGGCTACAACATCGGCGGCATCGTGGGGCGGCAGTCCGGATATCTGGACGGCTGTGCCAACTCCGGCGACATTCTGGGCCGGAAGGACGTGGGCGGCATCGCCGGTCAGGCGGAGCCGGAAGTGCGGCTGCTCTATGACCAGGGGCAGATGGGGGAGCTGCTGGATGCCCTGGACGGTCTGGGGGATCTGCTGGACCAGACGCAACAGGATCTGCGGGGCACTTCCGACGCTCTGTCGGACCGGATGGACGCCATCTCCGCCCGGACGGACGAGGCCCGGGAGGCGGTGGGCGATCTGGCGGACTCCGCCGCGGACTGGACCAATGAGAATATCGAGGAGCTCAACAGCCTCACGGCCCGGATCTCCTGGCTCATCGACCAGCTGGCGCCGATCCTGGATGACGCCGTCGATGTGATGGACCTGGTGGAGGACCTGGCCGACGAGCTTGGGAATGCGCTGGATGAAGTCGGCGCGGCATCGGGGCTGGGAGATCAGGCGGAACAGGAGCTGCGGGCGGCAGTCCAGTCCCTCCGCCGGGCGGCCTCCAGTGGAAAAGAGGCCGTTGCCCGCCTGCTGTCGGCGCTGGAGCATCTGGGCGCGGCCCTGGGCAGCGCCCTCCAGAGCCAGGAGGCCATGGAAGAGGTTCGGGCTGCCGCCGGGGACCTGGCAGCCGCCCTCGGGGACATGTCCGACACGCTGGCAGAGATCGCCCGCATTCTGTGGAACGGCGGCGACGAAGCGGCGCTGGGAGAGGCGGCTCAAGCCCTGGCGGATACACTGGCCAGGGCGGGGGATGCGCTGGAACAGGCGGCGAACGCCGTCGCGGCCCACATGGACAGCGGCGAGCTGGAAGAGGCCGGGAAGGACGCGGCGGCCGCATGGCAGGCACTGGGAGAGGCGGCTCAGGCCCTGCGGGCCGCCGCCGGACACGCCACCGACGCGGCAGCGCTGCTGGCAAAGCTTCTGGCACAGGGCGGAGACCTGGCGGAAGCGTTTCGGGACCCGGGCAGGACGTTGGAGAAAGTGGCTTCCCGGGCATCCCGCCTCGGCGAGGACCTGGCCGACGTCTTTTGGGAGCTGGCCGAGGAGCCCACCATCACCATCCGTCCCATTGACAGTGCCATTCGGGAGCAGGGGGACGCCCTGGGGGACGTCTTTGCCGGTCTGCTGGAGGACGGCGACGCCCTGCGGGAGACCATGTCCGCGGCCACGGATACACTATTGGACGATCTGGAAGCCATCGGAGACCAGTTCCGGGTTATCACGGATCTGCTGCGGGATCTGCTGGAGCAAACTGGAGAGGAATTGTCGGACCGTTTCGAGGACATCTCGGACCAGGAGACCAGTGGACCGGATACCGGATGTGTCGCCAATTCCCGGAACACAGGGACCGTGGAGGGAGACATCAACGTGGCCGGCATCGTAGGGTCCATGGCCATTGAATACGACTTCGACCCCGAGGATGACCTGATCGAAGAGGGAGACCGCTCCCTGGACTTCCGCTATCAGACGAAGGCCGTGGTCCGCGCCTGCATGAACCGGGGCGGCGTCACCGGAAAACGGGACTATGCCGGCGGCGTGGTGGGTCTCATGGACCTGGGGCGGGTGAGCGGCTGCGAGAACTATGGGGACATCGCCAGCACGGACGGCGGTTATGTAGGTGGTATCGCCGGCGCCTCCTGGGGGACCATCCGGGACAGCTGGGTCAAGTGTCATCTCTCCGGCGGCGATTATATCGGCGGCGTGGCCGGACTGGGAGCCACGCTGGAAAACTGCCATACGCTGGTGGAAATCGAAGAGGGCTCCGCCTATCTGGGCGCCGTGGCGGGAGATGTGGACGCCGATGCCGCCGTATCCGATAACACCTTTACCAGTGAACGACTGGGGGCTCTGGATGGGATCAGCTACGCCGGCCATGCTGAACCGGTGGATTTTGACACCCTGTGCACCACGCCCGGCGTACCGGAATCCTTCTCCCGGCTGGAGCTGACCTTTGTGGCGGACGGCGTGGTGGTAGAGGTCGTCCCCTTCCAGTACGGAGAGGGGATTGACGCCCTGCCGGAGATTCCGGCGAAAAAGGGCTGCTCTGCCTCCTGGCCGGATCTGGACTACACCTGCCTCACTGCCAGCCAGACCCTGGAGGCGGAGTATACCCCCTACACCTCCGCCCTGACGGATGGCGGGGAGCTGCCGGAGATCCTGGTGGACGGCAGCTTCAGCAGCCGGGCACAGGTCTCCCACACCACGGAAGAGGTGGCCTGGACGGACGGCGGCGCGGAGTATGCGGGCACCGCCTACACCGTAACGGTGGAGGACCCGGACCTGGAACAGGCGGCCTACACGGTCCACTGCCGCCTGCCGGACCCCGGCAAGCGGTACGACCTCTGGGTGCTGAGTGAGGATGGCTGGACCAAGACGGATGCCCGGTTGGACGGCCAGTATCTGCTGCTGGAGAGCCAGACCGGGACGGTCACCTTCTGCCTGACGGAGCGGGCCGGTCCTCTGGCGGTCGTTATTCTGGCCGTCGGCTTTGCCGGGCTGTTGATCGGCTTTTGCTGGCTCATCCGCTGGCGGCGGAAAGGCACTGCGGCAGGACGCAAACACTGACCTGCGGCCGTGTGCGGAGGAGACAAAGCACGATATGGCACGCTCTCTGCCGGAGAATGGAGATGCGGTCCGTATGCCGCTTTTGGGGTTCCCCGGACCCGGTGCCGGAAAAGGCATGGCAAGCTGCCATGCCTTTTCTGGCGTTCATGCGGCGATTCGCGTTTCGCGGATGGCTGTGCGCCACGCCGCATGGACGGACAACGGCCGGGGATTCTCCTGGCAATCTCTGTCCTGGCGGACTTCCGCCGGAGGAGTTCCGGCAGAATGATGACAGGCGGAACCGGGCTGCCGGAGCGTGCGTTGGCACCAGAGGGAAGCAGGCGGCCCCGTCAGCAGAATCCTCGCCTGGGAATGGCGCGGCATCGCATCCCGGACCGGACAGCCGGGGCGGGACGGCCGCAAGCTGCTTGTGTGCATGATTGAGGCGGTTGAAATCCTGAAAGTTAAGCGGTTATACCGGACATATTGTTGAGAATGGCCCTGTCTTATGGTATGATTTGGTTGATCGCCCACGGACAGGGAGATGCCACGCTTCCGTGGCCTGTCCGGCAGAACGCCTGGGGAACATCCCGGCAGGCCGGGGCAAGAGAAACAAGTATCTATGGTCAATCGGGGAAGGGCCGATCATCCCTGGCCGCCGGGCAGGCTCTGGCCGCTGCAAAACGGCGCTGCCCCGGTCTACCCATCATTTTCAAACACGCGGGAAATTCTGCCCGGGTTGAAAAGAGAGGGTAAAAGCCGCGCCTGTCCGTTTCGGTCCGCAATGAGAAGGGAGTCCTTTGATCCATGTCTGCATTCAGCGAATTTTTCCTCATGAAGCCGGATGACGTCAAGCACTATGCGGCAGAGGTTCTTCACCGGTTCGACCCGGATGAGGAGACCACCTGTACGGAGATCGGCGACGGCAACATCAACTACGTCTTCCGGGTCCGCTCTCTGCGGGATGGCCGCTCGGTCATCGTCAAGCAGGCGGACAAGCTGCTGCGCTCCTCCGGGCGGCCGCTGGACATCTATCGGAGCAGGATCGAGGCGCAGGCCCTGCAGCTGGAGTCCCGGCTGGCGCCGGATTACATCCCGGAGGTCTACCACTATGACGAGACCATGGCGGCTCTGTCCATGGAGGATATCTCCGCCTATCGGAACCTCCGCAAGGAGCTGCTGGCGGGCAGGATATACGGCCATCTGGCGGAGAACATCTCCACCTTCCTGGCCCAGTCCCTGCTGCCCACCACGGATCTGGTGCTGGACCGCCGGGAGAAAAAGCGCCGGGTGCAGTTCTTCACCAATCCGGAGCTGTGCGACATCACGGAGGATCTGGTCCTGACGGAACCCTACTGGAACTACAAGGGCCGCAACATCGTTACCCCCGGGAACGAGGACTTTGTCAGGACCTTTCTCTATGAAAATGATGCCCTTCACAGGGAGGTGGGCAGGCTCCGAAACGGCTTCATGAACAACGCCCAGGCGCTGCTCCACGGGGATCTCCACACCGGCTCCATCTTTGCCAACGAACAGGGCGTAAAGGTCATTGATCCGGAATTCGCCTTTTACGGTCCCATGGGATATGATATCGGCAACGTCATCGGGAACCTGTTCTTCTCCTGGGCCAACCGCTGTTTTACCGCGCCGCAGGACACGGCGGCTGCCCGGGCGCTGGAGGATACCATCCGCGGCGTGTGCGACCTGACGGCGGAGAAGCTGACCGCCAGGTACGACGAGCTGGTGACCTTCCCCCTGTACCGGGCGGAGGGGTTCTGCCGCGCGTATCTGGACGGCGTCATGGCCGACTCCTACGGCTATGCGGGCACGGAGATCATCCGCCGGGTGGTGGGCGACTCCAAGGTCATGGAGGTCACCTCCGTCACAGACCCGGACATCCGGATTCCCATGGAGCGGGCCCTGATTAAAATGGGTATCTTCCTGATCCGGGAGCGGGAGAGCGGCCTGAATGGCTCCGCCGTGACTAGAGCTTTCCGCGGGATACTGGCGTAAAGGAGGCGGCAAGATGGAACGTATGGACCGGGATATGCCGTTCCTGCTGCAATATGAGCATGTGGCGTGGTTTGAGAAGGGAAAAGTCCGCATTCTGGACCGCCGGGTCTATCCCACAGAGGTCCGGTTCGTGGTGTGCACGGACTACCACGAGGTGGTACAGGCCATCGCGGACATGGTGACCCAGAGCGCGGGCCCCTATACCGCCGTGGGCATGGGCATGGCCCTGGCTGCCTGGCAGGTCCGGGACAAGGGCGCACGGGAGCAGGAGGAGTTTCTGCGGCAGGCGGCCTATGACCTGGCACACGCCCGGCCCACCACCGCCAACCGGTACGGCCAGATCACCTGCCGCTGTGCCGATGTGGCGAAGGAGACCCTGGCTGCGGGCCGGGATCCGGTGGAGGCCATCGTGGCATCCACTGTGGAGTCCCTGAACCGCCGGTACAGCACCATGCAGGTGGTGGGGCATTATCTGGCGAATCTGATCCCCAATGGCGGCGCCATCCTGACCCAGTGCTTCGGCGAAACCATCATCGGCACAGTGATCCGGGCCGCCAGGCGGCAGAACAAGACCTTCCGGGCCTACTGCGCGGAGACACGGCCTTATTTACAGGGGGCCCGGCTCACGTCCAGCTGCTTTGCCCAGATGGGCATCGATACCACGGTCCTGACAGACAATATGATCGCCTACGCCATGGAGCGGGAGGGCATCGACCTCTTCACCTCAGCGGCGGACTCCATCGCCTGGGACGGCCATATCGCCAACAAGATCGGCACTTTCCAGATCGCCATCCTGGCCAAGTATTTCGGGGTGCCCTACTATGTCACCGGCATCCCGGACCGGGAGAAGCGGACGAAGGACGACATCGTCATCGAGATGCGGGACCCCGCCCAAGTCCTCTCTTATCGGGGGATCCCCAACACGCTCCCCGGGGTGAAGGCCATCTACCCCTCCTTCGACGTAGTGCCGCCGCATCTGATCTCCGGCGTGGTGACGGACAAGGGCGTGTATGTGCCGTATCTGCTGGGAAACTATTTTGACTCTGACGTCAAGCCGTTCTATTGACGGCAAAGGGCCGCCGGGCGGAAGAACTGGAAAACGCAGGGGGACGGTATGCCGGTTGCGGCGCTGGGCCGGATGCCGAAGAGCACCCCCGGCAGGCCGATCCGGCTGTGTGGAAGGAATCTGGGTAGGTCCTTTCCGCCGGGAGAAATGTGCTCTGCTGCATATCAGGCAAGGGACGGAAGCCCCGCCCGCCTTTTCCGGCGTGTCCGCAAAACCGGAATCATACGGGCAGCTATATCAGAAATTAAAAATGAAAATGAAAACAGGAGGCAGCAAATTATGCTGATGCAGGAGGAAAGAGAGCTGGTTGTTGAATACGGCAGGAAAATGAGCACCGACCGTCTGAGCACGGGAACCAGCGGCAATATCAGCGTCTGCAACGCGGAAAAGGGACTGATGGCCATCAGCCCCTCCGGCATGGACTATTTCTCCACCACGCCGGAGGACGTGGTCATCACGGACCTGGAGGCCAACATTGTGGACGGCGTCCGCAAGCCCTCCAGTGAGTGGGCGCTGCACACCGCGTTCTATCGCCACAAGCCCCACGCCAGGGCCGTGGTGCACACCCACTCCATGTACTGCACCACCTTTGCCGTGCTGGGCCAGCCCCTTCGGGCTGTCCACTATGCAATCGGCGACACCGGAGCAGCTACCGTCCCCTGCGCGCCGTACCGCCTCTTTGGCACAGCGGAGCTGGCAGAGGCCGCCATAGAGGCCTGCGGCGGCAGCGACGCCGTTCTGCTGGGCAACCACGGCCTGGTGGCCTGCGGCAGGGACCTCAAAAGTGCTTACGGCCTGGCCTGTAATCTGGAGTACGTCGCGGAGCTGCAGTACCGGACCATGTGCATCGGCACGCCCAATATCCTGACGGATGAGCAGATGGCGGAGGTCATGGAGCGATTCAGGTCCTACGGCCAGCCCGGCAGCGGCAAGGCCGGATATTGAGCGGGGCGGAGGTCCCGCGGAGATCTTCACCAGCCTCCGGATGGCATTGAACACACCGGCATCAAATGCGATCTTGCAGGAGAGCCAGCCCCGCGCTCAGCAGGCGCGGGGCTGGCTTTTTGCCTGCGGCGGGGAAAGCCTCCTGAAGCGCCAAGGCAGACGCCCCTGTGAAGCCGTATCCTGGGAAAAATTTTCCCGGTCTCAAAATGCCGCGATACCTTGCAGCTGCCCAATCGTTACCGGCTGGTAACTGCCCATTCGTTACCTGTTGGTGCCTATGCCACAAGATTGTGCGTACTTTACGAAAGCCGCCTGCCGCGCTACCATGGGGGCACAGATCAGAAAACGAAAGGGTGTTCTCCATGAACGAAAAAGCAAAAAAATACGTGGACCTGTTCCGCCGGGTGAAGATCGCAGCCGCCGCCACGGTGGATGCGGAGGGCCATCCCCAGGCCCGGATCATCAACGTGATGCTGGCAGAGGACGATGGGATGTATATTGTCACCTCCAGAGGCAAGCCCTTCTACAAGCAGCTGGTGG
>NZ_CAKVVF010000003.1:0-16741 GCF_934833455.1 Oscillibacter sp. KLE 1728 | reverse complement strand
ATCGCCCTGGCAGCCATGTGTCCAGACTGCCAGTCCCTGAAATTCACCGGGAAGCTGCGGGTCGTGGACAAAAGCTGGGTGGACAAGGTCTTTGCGCAGAATCCCGGTATGAACGAGGTCTACCCCGGTGAGAGCCGTTATATCCTGGACGCCTTCCACATCTACGCGGGCCATGGCGAGTGGTTCGACCTGCTCCACTATCCCATCAGCCGGGAGACATTTGCCTACGGCGGGGACACGGAGGAGTACAACGGCTTTGTGATCCAGGATGCATGCATCGGCTGCGGCGCCTGCGCCTCAGCCTGTCCCCAGAAGTGCATCACTCCCGGAACGCCCTATGTCATCAACTGGGCGCACTGCCTCCAGTGCGGCCGCTGCGCGGAGGCCTGTCCGGCAGACGCAGTGCGCCGCCTGCACCCGTAAGCGGCTCATGGAACTGCTGCAAGGGATTTTGGGCCTGTACGCCCAGCGGGCAGACTGGTTCGCGGGATTGCTGCAGGCCCACATCGGCCTGGCTCTGACCGCCATCGCCATGTCCGGCATGATCGGTCTTTTGACAGGCATCTGGATCGCGGAGCATCCCCGTATCGCGCCGCCGGTGATGGGCGTCTGCAACGTGCTGTACACCATTCCCGCCATCTCCCTGCTGGGCATCCTGATCCCCTTCAGCGGGATCGGCAACAAGACTGCCGTTATTGCCCTGACGGTTTACGGCATCATGCCCATGGTGCACAACACCTACGTGGGACTCACCACACTGGACCCGGATATTCTGGAGGCAGCCAGGGGCATGGGCAGTACGGGGACACAGGCGCTGTTTCGGGTGAAGCTGCCCATGGCCGCCGGAGTCATCCTGGCGGGCGTGCGGAACATGGTGGTCATGACCATCTCCGTGGCTGGCATTGCCTCCTTTGTGGGGGCCGGTGGCCTGGGCGTGGCCGTCTACCGGGGAATCACCATTTACGATCCGGCCATGACGGCGGCGGGCAGCATCCTGATCGCCCTGCTGGCCATTGTCTGCGATCTGGCGCTGGGCGCGCTGGAGCGCTATTTCAAAAAGAGAGGAAGCTGAACTTATGAACATCCTGAATCGACTGCAGGCGGCCGTCCTAGCCATCCTGATGCTGGGCACCCTGACCGGCTGCGGCGGAGGCGCCGCCTCCGGAGGGGAGACCGGCTCTGGCGACCCTGTCCGAATCGCCACCAAGCCCATGACGGAACAGTACATCCTGGGAGAGATGCTGGGCCTTCTCATTGAGCAGGCCGGCTATGACGTGGAGATCACTAAGGGCGTGGGCGGCGGCACCAGCAACATCCAGCCCGCCATGGAGAGCGGAGAGTTCGACCTCTATCCGGAGTATACCTCCAGCGGTTGGGTACTGGTGCTGGACCACCAGGCCGAGGGTGTGGATGATGCAGAGATGTTCACCCGGCTTCAGCAGGAGTACGAGGAGAAGTTCCACATGACCTGGGTGGGGAAGTACGGCTTCAACAACACCTTCACCGTCGCCGTCCGGGGCGATGTGGCGGAGCAGTACGGCCTGGAGACCACCAGCGACCTGGCCGGGGCGGCCGGTGAGCTGACCTTCGGCGGAAACCCGGACTATCTGGAGCGGGAGGACGGCTTTCCAACCCTGTGCAAGACTTACGGCCTGGACTTCCGGAATGTGGTGGACATCGACATCGGCCTGAAATACCAGGCCCTGGCCGGCGGAGATATCGACGTGACCAACGCCTTCACCACCGACGCCCAACTGGCGAATCCGGACACAGACCTGGTGACGCTGGAGGATGACAAGCATCTGCAGGTGAACTACTTTTGCTCCACGGTGGTCCGCCGGGACGCATTGGAAAAATTCCCCGGTCTGGAGGAGGTGCTGATGCAGATGGACGGTATTCTCTCAGACGGGGAGATGGCCGCGCTCAACTACCAGGTGGAGGTGGAGGGCCGGAACGAGCGGGATGCGGCCAGGGACTTCCTGCTCCAGAAGGGCCTGCTGGAGGCGTGATATGACCCAGCCGATCATTCGCTTTGAAGGCGTCTCCAAGGCCTTCGGCACCCAGACCGTTCTGCGGGACTTCTCTTTGGATGTGGAGCCGGGCGCATTTGTGTCGATCATCGGCCGGTCCGGCTGCGGAAAGACCACCGTGCTGAAGCTGGTAAACGGCCTGCTGTCGCCGGACACGGGCCGAGTCCTGATCCAGGGGCAGGATGTGGCCCGAATCGACCCGGTGGCCCTGCGCCGCCGCATCGGCTACGCCATCCAGAACGTGGGCCTGTTTCCCCACATGACCGTGGAGAAGAACATTGCCTATGTGCCCGCCATCTCCGGCCTGGAGGAATGGAAGGGGAAGCAGTGCAGAGAAAAAGTCGCTGCCCTGCTGAAGCAGGTGGGGCTGGACCCGGCGCTGGCGGGGCGGTATCCCCGCGCCCTCTCCGGCGGGCAGCGCCAGCGGGTGGGCATCGCCAGGGCGCTGGCCGCCGGTCCGGAGCTTCTGCTGATGGACGAGCCTTTCGGCGCGGTGGACGAGATCACCCGGGGCCAGCTGCAGGATGAGCTCCTGCGCATCCACCGGGAGAGCGGCATCACCGTCCTGTTTGTGACCCACGACATCGCGGAAGCCCTGAAACTGGGGACCCGCACACTGGTGATGGACGCCGGGCAGATCCAGCAGTATGACGCGCCCAGCCGCCTCCTGGCGCACCCGGCCACGTCCTTTGTGGAGCGGCTGGTCCGCCGCAGCCGGGTGTTTCAGACCCGGGCGTAACGTCTCCGGCAGACCGGCCGTCCGCTGGAAATGGACAAAAGAGAAAAGAGGTCCGAAGGACGTACGTCCTTCGGACCTCTTCGCTTATGGGGATCAGCTTGCCAGCATGCTGGGCAGCCAAGTGACCAGCGGCGGGAACACCGCGCAGAGCGCGGTCACGATACAGATGATGATAATGAACGGTATAACGCCCCTGTAGACCTCCTGGATTTTGATGCTCGGAGGCAGGATGCCCTTCACATAGAACAGGGCGAAGCCGAAGGGCGGCGTCATGAAGCAGGTCTGCAGCAGCGTGGCGCTGACGGCCACCAGCCACAGCCGGTCGAAGCCGAAGGTATCCATGATCGGCAAGAAGATGGGGAACACGATCATGACGATGCCCAGCCAGTCGATGAACATGCCCAGAAGGAACATGATGACCATCATGATGGCGAAGGCGCCCCACTTGCCGATACCCATGCTCAGGACCCAGTCCGCGATGATCTGGTCACCATCCAGAGACATGAACACGCCGGTAAAGGCAGCTGCGCCGAAGAGGATGATGAACACCATGGCGGTGGTTTTGGCGGTGTCGATCAGAGACTCATAGAGCATCTTCCAGCTGAACTGCTTGTAGAAGATCGCCAGGATCAGGGAGAACAGGGCGCCGATGCCCGCGGCCTCCGTGGGGGTGGCGATGCCGCCGAAGATGGAGCCCAGCACGCCGAAGATCAGAATCAGCGGCGGGATCAGGTTGATCAGGGAGCCGGTGATGCGCTTCTTCAGGGGCATCTCCGCCAGCTCCTCGGGACTCATGGCCGGGCCCCAGTCGGGATGGATGTGGCAGACCACCATCAGGTAGATGATGTATCCCAGGGACAGGCTCAGGCCGGGGACGATGGCGGCGAAGAAGATCTTGCCGACGGAGACCTCTGCGTAAGAGCCCATGGAGACCAGCATGATGGAGGGCGGGATCAGAATGCCCAGGGAGCCGCCGGCGCACACCATGCCGCAGGCCAGGGAGGGCTTGTAGCCGCTGCGCAGCAGCACGGGGAGAGACAGCATGCCCATGGTGACAACGGAGGCGCCCACGATGCCGGTGGTGGCGGCGAACACGGTGGAAACCAGGATCACGGCCAGACCCAGTCCGCCCTTCAGGGGCCCCAGCAGGTAACGGATGGACTCAAACAGGCCGTCCGCCACCTTGGAGTGGGTCAGGAAGTTGGCCATCAGCACGAACATGGGGATGGCCACCATGGAGTAGCTTTGCATCTGGTCGTAGATCTTTGTCATGGCGATGGTGACGCCGGGGGTACCCCAGGCCAGCCAGCCGACGATGACGCCGGCGCCGCCCAGCACGAAGGCCAGCTCCTGGCCCAGGACAAGGCCCACGACCATCAGGCCGAACAGGCCGAGGATCAGCGCCACGCCAAGCGTGCCGGCGGGGATCTCAGCGGCTGCGACCAGCCCCTGCAGTTGTTCCAAAATCGCAGTCATCCCTGCGCCTCCTTTCCGTTCGCGGAAGCCGTGACGAGTCCCTCCACATGCTTGAGGATCTCAGAGACGGCCTGGATGGCGAGCAGCACCAGCCCCACGAACAGGCAGAGCTTCACCGGCCAGGTGGGCGCGGCCCACACGGAGTAGGTCTGCTCACCGGTGGTATACGCGTTCAGGAAGAAGGTCCAGCTGGCGGGAACGAGACCCATCAGGAAGGGGACCAGGAAGATCGCGTATGTGACGATATGCAGGATGTGCTGGACCCGGACAGGGAACATGGCGTAGACCACGTCCACCGCCACGAAGGCCTTTTTCTGAAGGCCGTATGCGCTGATCAGAATGATATAGCAGGCGAACAGCATCACGATCAGGTCCTGAGTCCAGATCTGCGGCCGGTTGAAAATACGGCGCAGGATGACCTCGCACATGATGACGGCAAGGATTGCCAGCGACAGGACGGAGAAGATCCGGCCCAGGAAGTCGTTGAACTTGTCGATGCCATTGTAGATTGCTTTGATGGCTTTCATCAGAAATTCACACCTCTTTCATAAACTCTCTCATCAGTTGTTGAAGAGGCGTTCATTCGCCGCGGTTGAAGCCGAAGCCGTAGTCGCCGGTCCAGTCGCGGTAGTTGTTGGCAGTCTCACGGTAGGCCTGCATGGACTCATAGACCATCTTGAAGTTGGGGTTGATCTCGCACTCCTCCTTATAGGTCTCGATGCAGGTTTCACGGATAAGCTGCATGTCCTCGTCGGACAGGCTGGTGACCGTGACGCCCTGATCCTCGATCATCTGATTGGTGACGGTCATATCATTGTAGATGTAACGGGAGAGCTGCTCACCGCAGCAGAGGCGGGCGGCGCTCTCAAAGGCCACCTGATAGGCCTCAGGCAGGCTTTCCCAGGCCTGTTTGTTCACCATGACGCCGTTGACACCGGCGGACTGATACCAGGCGGGGGCGCACCAGTAGGGGGCGACCTCCTGCAGCTTCAGGGAGTCGTCGGCCTTGGGGCCGGAGAACTCGCCGCCGTCGATCACGCCGCGCTGCAGGGACTCATACAGCTCGGAGGCGGCCACGGTGGTGATGTTGATACCCAGCTTCTGCGCTGCCTTGCCGGCCATGACGCCGCCCAGGCGGATCTTCATGTGCTGCATATCCTCGATGGAGGTGATGGGGGACACGGAGCGGATGCCGGACTCGGAGGGGTTGGTAACCAGCGGGAAGTACTCCATGTTGTACTGGCCGTACATCTCCTTATAGCAGTCCATGCCGCCGGCCTCATAGATCCAGGTGTAGTAGTCCAGGGCGGTAAAGTCGTCCATGATAGTGGACAGCAGCTCAAAGGCCGTGTCCTTGCCGGACCAGTAGCCGCCCCAGTCGCCGCCGCACTCCACGGTGCCCTGGCTGACAAAGTCGAACAGCTGGCTGGCGGAGCACAGTTCGCCCTCGGAGTAATTGGTAATGATGAACCGGCCGTCGGTCAGCTGGCTCACCAGCTCCGCGAAGCGCTGGTCCACGGTGAAGTGGACGTTACCAGCGCCCCAAACGGAACCCATCTTCCAGGTCACGACAGGCAGGCTGCTGTCGCCGCCGGCAGCGGTGGCGTTCAGATTCGCGGTGTCCATGATGCCGCTGTCGGCAGATGCGCAGCCGGACAGCAGCACGGCGGGCAGCAGCAGCGCCATGGTCAGGAACAGTGCAAAAAATCTCTTTTTCATTTCGCTTTCTCCTTGGTCTTTCCTAATTTCACACAGGTGCAGGGGGAAGTCACTCAGTTCCGGGGATCGCCTTCTTTCCGTTGGCCGCAGGGCCGTATTCAAGAAGCTCCCGCTGTTCCGCCGGGGAGCGCGGGAGAACATCTTCCACAAGCTGGGCCGCCCATATTCTGGCGGCGGACATCAAAAGAGCCCGCTCTTTTCTGAGAGTCGGCTCTGCTTGACCGGAGGCTCCTCGCCGCGCTTGCGCAGCTGCCCGCGCAGGCGGCTCAGAGACACTGGGGACATACATAAAAAGGATGCGATGTGCTTGATGCTGACCACGTCCGCCAGCTCGGGATAGCGGCGGAGAAACCACTGGTACCGCTCCATGGCGGAGCTGATGCCGAGAAGAAGCTTCAGCTCCCGTTCCAGCTTCAGTTTCTCCAGCAGGTAAGAACTATACAGCTGCTGCAGCTCTGCGGACTGCTGGAACTGCTCCGCAAGGAGCTGGGTGGGGATGGACAAGAGCACACAGTCCGTCACCGCCTCAAAGTTGATCGGGAAGGAAGCTGTCAAGATGCTGAGACTCAGCACGGCCTCTCCAGGCCGGTAGAGGAAGCAATCCGTGATATCCCGCCCTTTTTCATCCGTCAGGTAACCCCGAATGACTCCGCTGACCAGAAACGGGATCCAGTCAGAGCAGGCGTCCGGCTTGGCGACAAGCTGCCTCTTTTTGCAGGAAAAAAGCCTTGAGGCATCTGCGAGACTGGCGGCCAGATCTGTATCCTCAAGGTGGAGGATCTCCTCCAAACAATCCTGAATATGCATCGCATCTTCCTTTCTTTCGCCGCAATTATACAAAATTGCAGGGAAGATTGCATTAACACAGGTTAATTTTTCTGTCCTCAAACAGAAAAAAGTTAACATTTTGTTAAAAAATTTTTTAAATGCAAGAAACGGACGACACACAAAAGGCTATCCTGGGAATCACCTGGGTGGAGAGCGGAATTTCTGTTGAAAATCTATTGACATCGTGTCAGAATACGGCTATAATGCAGATACTGACACTATGTCAATAAGGAGACCTGCAATATGAGAGCGAATGTCTATTTCACAAGGGAGATCACGCCTGAAAAAGTAGTGGAGCTGTATCGTGCCCTGGGCGTGGAGCTGCCCGGCAAGGTGGCCGTGAAGGTCCACTCCGGGGAGAAGGGCAACCAGAATTTCCTGCGTCCGGAATTCTGGTGTCCCATGGTAGAGGAGGTCCACGGCACCATCGTGGAGTGCAATACCGCCTATGGTGATGCGGCCGGCGGTGTCCGGGATCATACGGAGTCCCACCGGAAGCTGCTGCAGGAGCATGGCTGGACCAAGTACTTCGACGTGGACCTGATGGACGCCGAGGGCCCCGACGTGGTGTGGCCCATCCCCAATGGCAAGGTCCTGAAGGAGAACCACGTGGGCAAACACATCCTGCATTATGACTCCATGCTGGTGCTGGCCCACTTCAAGGGCCACCCCATGGGCGGCTACGGCGGCGCCCTGAAGCAACTGGCCATCGGCTGCGCCTCCCGGGCGGGGAAGGCACTGATCCACTCCGCCGGGAAAACCGATGACCGCTTCAAGACCTGGGAGCAGCACGCCAGCTCCGTGGTCTTTCCAGAGGCCATGGCGGATGCTGCCTCCAGCGTGATAGAGCACTTTCGGGGCAAGATTGCCTTCATCAATGTGATGAAGAACCTGTCCGTGGACTGCGACTGCTGCGCCGTGGCCGAGGATCCCTGCATGAAGGACATCGGCATCCTGGCCTCTCTGGACCCAGTGGCCATCGACCAGGCCTGTATCGACCTGGTAATGCAATCCGATGATCCGGGCAGGGAACACTTCATGGAGCGGGTGAACAGCCGCAACGGCATCCACACCATCGAGGCCGCAGCGGAATTGGGCTTCGGCTCCCGGACGTATGATCTGACCGAACTGTAAGCATTGAAAGGAGCAACCTGCAATGAGCAAGATATTGATCGCCTATTTTTCCGCCAGCGGCGTCACGGCCCGCACGGCGAAGGAGATGGCAAAGGCCGCTGGAGCGGATCTGTATGAGATTTGTCCGGCAGAGCCCTATACCGCTGCGGACCTGAACTGGATGGACCAGAAGAGCCGCAGCACGCTGGAGATGAACGATCCAGCCTGCCGCCCCGCCATCGCGGCACCGGCGGCGGATCTGGACCAGTACGACACCGTGTTCGTCGGCTTCCCCATCTGGTGGTATGTGGAGCCCCGTATCGTGGACACGTTCCTGGAGAGATATGATTTTTCCGGCAAGACGGTGATTCCCTTCGCCACCTCCGGCGGCAGCGGGATCGAGAAGGCGGAGCGGAGCCTGAAGTCCCACTGTCCCCAGGCCAACTGGAAGAAGGGCAAGCTGCTCAACCACATGGATGTGGCCGCCTGGACCAAAAGCGTGCTGGATTCGGGGTGCTGAAGCGCCGGGGGCCGCTGAGCAGGCGTTCCCAATACCCGGCACATCCGGCTGGGTGAGAGCTGTGGACGGACGCCCCGTGTTCTATTTGACACAGCGATGGGAAACCGGTATCATGTGTTTGAACAGCACTGGGACCATAGGCGCGGAATGCGTGCCGGAAACCCATGGAAACAAGAGAGGGAACTGCCATGCCGAGAGGATCAGAAGAGCTGACGAACGCGCGGAAAGCGGAGATTGTCAATGCCTGTGCCGTACTCTATGAGACCAGGAGCTTCAAGGAGATCACGCTGAAGGAGATCGGGGAGAAGACCTCTTTCACCAGAACGTCGATCTATAACTATTTCCAGACAAAAGAGGAGATCTTTCTGGCTCTGTTCCAGCGGGAGTACGAGGCATGGATCGAGGATCTGGACGCCCTGCGCTGTGGACACCGGAAGTTGTCCGTGGATGCTTTTTCCGACGAGCTGGCCCGCACGCTGGAGCGGCGGGAGCGGCTGCTGAAGCTGATGGCCATGAATCACTATGATATGGAGGCCAACAGTCGGATCGAAAATCTGGTGGCGTTCAAGAAGGCGTATGGCGGCTCCCTGCTGGCCGTGACCCACTGCCTGGAGAAGTTTTTCCCCCGGATGACGGATGAGGACGTGCAGGGATTCCTCTATGCTTTTTTCCCGTTCATGTTCGGTATTTACCCCTATACCGCAGTAACGGAGCAGCAGCGTACGGCTATGGAGCTGGCGGGCGTCGGCTATGTCCGGATTTCTGTCCGGGAGCTGACGCGGTCGTTTACCGCCAAGCTGCTGCAGGGATTTCAAATGTGAGGGAGGAGGTCCGCCGGACCCGGCGTTCCGTTTCCTGTCTGAATGACAGCCCTGCGCCGGACCGGCGCGGGGCTGCTTTTCTTGGGTGGAAGCGGCGGAAGACTGTGGGGATGCTGCCTTTCCGACAGGAGCTGCCGGGAAGGGAGCTGAAATCCTGGAGGGCCGGTTGGAAGCACCCGGACGCTGCGGCCCGCTGGCCCATGCGCCCGCCTCCAATCAAGCATAGAAGGCCGCCCTTGTAGGTGCCCGGGACCGTTTCTCAAACCGGAAGGGTGCCATGATCCACCCCGGTATGTTACCGAAAAAGACTGCGGCTCCGCATTTTGGGGTTTCCATTTTGGGAAAATTGGGCTATGATGAAACAAAATGGGCCCCGATACCAGCACAGGGCAGAAAGGCGTTCCTATGGATATCAAACAGTTGTATTATTTTACGGCGGTGGCACAGGCGGGCAGCTACTCCAAGGCAGCAGAGAGTCTGGCAGTGTCGCAGCCCACGCTGTCCGTCACGGTCAAAAAACTGGAGGAGGAGCTGGGTGTTCAGCTCTTTTACGCCTTCAACCGGGAGCAGCACCTGACCGACGAGGGTCTGCGCCTGTGGACCAAGGCCAAGCAGATCCTGGACCTGTATCAGGAGACGCTGGACGATATGAAGACCACCAACAAAAACAGCTCCGGCAAATTCACCCTGGGCCTCTCTCCGCTGTTCGGCGCCTGCTTTTTCGGCGACTTGATCCCCAATTTCTCCATGGAGTATCCCAATATTGAGATCAAGATGATTGAGGACGGCGCCTACCGCATCGACCAGCGGATCGAGCGCGGCGAGGTGGATATCGCCGTCACGCTCAATTCCAAACGCCTGTCCTCCTTTGCTTACTGTCATTTTTCCACCCAGAGGAACGTGGCGCTGCTTCACAAGAGCCACCCGCTGGCGAAGGAGCCCTCCGTCACGGTCTCCCAGCTCCGGGATGACTCTTTCGCCATCTTCAATCAGGACTTCATTCTCCACGAACAGATCGTGGACGCCTGCCATGCGGCCGGTTTCCGGCCGAAATTCGCCCTGCTCAGCTCCCAGTGGGATTTCATGGTGGAGCTGGTGTCAAAAAACCATGCGGTTTCCATCCTGCCCAAGCCGGTGCTGGACAAGCATCCGGATCCTAATGTGTGCTGCGTGCCCATGAGCGACAGCATGAAATACTGGGACATCGTGCTGGCCTGGAACAAGGACAAGTATATGCCGAAAGCCTGCGCGCTGTTTCTGGATTACTGCAAGCACCATCTCCCGCCGGATGACCTTTAAGACGGGTATTGAAGCGAGCTATTATTTTTTATAATAATATTTTTTGAATAATATTATAGAATTGGAATTTTTACAATAAAAATTCTATATAATTTTTGATAAATTAAATTATTGAAATTTATATATTCTTCCGCTATGATAAACATTGGAAGCACTGCCGGCCGGCGGCTTTTCTGTGTGAACCCCGGATCCGTCCAGAGTTGTAGCCTGGACCAGATCTACATTACTGATAGCGGGAGGAAGAAAGCCTTTATGTTAAGTTTGGTTGGCATTATTGTCGGCCTTGCGCTGCTGATCTTTTTGGCATTCCGTGGAAAATCCCTGCTTTGGGCCGCTCCTGTCTGCGCGCTGCTGGTGGCCTTCACCGGCGGGCTGGACATGTTTACCGCCTATACGCAGAACTACATGGAGGGTATGGTCGGCTTCGTCAAGGAGTGGTTCCCGGCGTTTATGCTGGGCGCGATTTTTGGCCAGATCATGCAGGATTCCGGCGGCGCGGTCTCTTTGACGAAAGCCGTTGTAAAGCTGGTCGGGCGGGACAAAGCGATCTTTGCCTCCGTCCTGTGCGGCGGTGTGCTGGCTTATGGCGGGATCTCAGGCTTCGTCATCATTTTCTCCATGTATCCCATTGTGCTGGGGCTGTTCAAGGAGGCTGACATTACCCGGCGCCTGATTCCGGCCACGATTATGACCGGCGCTTTTACCTTTGCCATGAGCGCGATGCCCGGCACGCCGACGATCCAGAACCTGATTCCCACAGAGTATTTCGGAACCACCGCCACGGCGGCGCCTGTGATCGGGATTGTGTGCACCATCATCATGTTCGTGGGTCCTGTCCTGTGGCTGAGCTGGCGGGCCAAGAAGTTCCGTGCCGCGGGCGAGGGGTATGACGAACCGGATGAGATGCCGGAGGAGGTGCCGGACGATAAGCTGCCCCCGGCCTGGTGCTGCTTTATCCCCTTTGTGGTCATTGTGATCCTGCTGAATGTGTTCAAGATGAACATCGTGGTGTGCCTGCTGGCGGGGATCCTGCTCTCCCTGGTGTTCCTGTTCCTGATGGGAAAGGTGCGGGGCAGTGTGTATCTGACCAATGTAGGTGAGACCTGCAACAAGGGCTGCCAGAGCGCAGTGTCCGCCATTATGAACACCGCGGCAGCGGTAGGCTTCGGCTCCGTTGTGAAGATTACCCCGGGTTTTGCGTTCCTGTCCGAGCTGGTTTTGGGAATCGGCGGCAGTCCCCTGATCGCAGAATCCATTGCCATCAATGTCCTGGCTGGTGCCACAGGCTCCGCCTCCGGCGGTCTCCAGATCGCCCTGGACGCTCTGGCGGATAACTTTATTCAGATGTCCCAGACCTCCGGCATTCCTCTGGCGGTGTTCCACCGGGTTGGCTCCATCGCCTGCGGCGGACTGAACACCATGCCCCATGACGGCGCGGTGGTCACCTATCTGTCCTACTGCAAGATCTCCCACAAGCGCGGATACTTCGATATGTTCATAGTGGCCGGCGCAATTCCCATCCTGGCCAATATCGTTGCCATCATTCTGGGTACCATCGGCATCGTCTGACGCTTCGGACGAGATCAAGATACAAGATAAATGATTGAGGAGGAAATCATGATGACTATGAAATCCGCATTGATTACCGGTGCTGCGTCCGGTATCGGCAAGGCCTGCGCCGAGCGCATGGCGCAGGAGGGCTACGGCGTCGTGGTGGCGGATGTGAATCTGCCCGCTGCGGAGGAACTGGCTGCCAAACTGGCAGCAGAGGGCCTCTCCGCCATCGCCGTCCACATGGATGTGGCCGATGAGCAGGAGGTGGAGGCTGGTTTTGACAAGATGATGGAGACCTACGGCTCCTGCGATCTGGTCATGTCCAATGCCGGTGTGCAGATCGTCCACCCCTTTGAGGAGTATCCCTTCGCGGACTGGCGGAAGATGATGGCCATTCACGCCGACGGCGCCTTCCTGGTGTCCCGGGCGGCTTACCGCCGGATGAAGGCCTCCGGCAAGGGCGGCCGGATCGTGTTCACCGGCTCCGTACAGTCCTTCGTGGGCTCCAAGCTGAAAGAGCCCTACAACTTCGCCAAGCACGGCGTGGCCGGACTGGCAAAAGCCATCGCCCGGGAGGGCGCCGAGTACGGCATCTACACCTATACCATCTGCCCCAGCTTCATCAAGACGCCGCTGGTGGAAAAGCAGATCCCCGAGCAGGCGGCTTCCCTGGGCATTACGGAGGAGGAAGTGGTGAAGAACATCATGCTGCGGGATACCGTGGACGGGGTGTTCACCACGGTGGAGGATGTAGCCAACACGCTGGTATTCCTGTCCAAGGATCAGGGCGCTCTGACGGGCCAGTCCCTGCGGCTGACCCACGGCTGGGCCATGATGTAATAGAATCATAGGAATCATAAAAGGAGGCAGCTATGGAACGAATTGCGGTTTATGGAGCGGGCACCATCGGTTCCTGCCAGGCCACGCTCATCATCGGCAACGGCCTGCCCTGCACGGTCATCGGACACTCGGAGCGGGGGCTGGAGCGGTGCCGGAAGTCCATCGAGCAGAACTGGGATGACCTGATCGCCGAGGGCCTGGCTACGGAGGGCAACAAGCAGGCCGCCATGGCCCTGGTCACCATCACCAACGACCCTGCCGCTCTGCAGGAGCACACCTTCGTCTTCGAGGCAGTGGCGGAGGGCACTGAGGAGAAGCGGGCCGTCTATGAGACCATCGAGCAGAACGCTGCGCCCAACGTGGTGATCGCCTCCTGCACGTCCTCCATCGACGCAGAGATCCTGGCGGGGCTGGTTTCCCACCCGGAGCGCCTTCTGATCGCGCATCCGTTCCAGCCGGTGCACATGCTGCCCCTGGTGGAGGTGGTGCGCCACGAAAAGACGGCGGAGGACACAGTGACCCGTACGCTGGCGCTGCTGGAGACGCTGCACCGGCAGGTAGTGGTGCTGAACCGCAGTGTGCCCGGCTTCCTGGTGAACCGTTTTGCCCAGGCGCTGTTCCGGGAGTCCATCTACCTCATTGAGCAGGGAGTCACCACCGCGGCGGACATTGACCGGGCGGTGAAGTACGCCGTGGGAATGCGCTATGCATCCATCGGCCTGCTGGAGTATTTCGACGCCGTGGGATACGAACTGGAGAGCGCCATTGCAAAGAACGTCTATCCGGACCTGTGCGGCACCCGGGAGCTCCAGCAGCTGGTGCTGGACGGCCTGGCCACCGGCAAGACCGGGCAGGCGGCGGGGCAGGGCCTGTACGACTGGTCTCAGAAGGACGCGGACGACTTCCGCCGCCGTAAGCAGAGCCCGTACTTTGCGGGCGTTAAAGAGTGGGCCATGCCCGATGTGAAGTGACCGCTCGCAGCTGATTCAAAAGCAGAAGGACAGGCATCCGGAATCTCCGGATGCCTGTCTTTTTGGAAAGAGGGGAGCACACTGCGGCGTGCCGGGCTCTTTGCACACATGCCGTCCTGCCTGGAACGGTTTTCCACTTTCCGGATACGGAGCCGCCTGATCCCACAGGCCGGATTCGGAGAGGAGGACAATTGTTTCCATCAAAACGAAAATATTACTGTGCTTTAATTGGCGAAAAGTAAAATTACATTACAGGAAATTCGCCCTTCTCCCATGCGGCGCGGACGGAGGCGGCCTGTTCAGTGCTGCCGCTGGCCCTCGGGCCGAACCGCCAGCAGGACCACGCCGCTCGCCAGCAGGACGAACTGGACGAAAAGAACGGCCGCCGGCAGCGTAAACGCCGGGTCCAGTGTCCCCAGGGTCAGGGGATACTGGGCGAAGAGGCGCCCGTTCCACAGCCCCAGCGATTCCGGCAGGGGGAGCGCCAGACAGACGGGAGAAACCAGCATCCAGACATAGAGCAGCCAGGGCCGGAGCATTCCCAACAGCCAGCCGCTGCCCAGTGCGAACACCAGCGGAGGGACCAGTGTGACCAGCGTGGGAAATACCAGGCCGCTCCAGCCATACCAGCCGAAATAGATCCCATAGAAGCAGGCGGCTTCTGAGATGCAGGCCAGCGCCAGCAGGGCGGTGCCGGTCAGAGCGGCGGCGCACCGGGCCAGGGCGTACCGGCGGGGCAGAAGGGGAGCCGCGTCTGTGAGCACTGCTGCCCGTCGGGCTTTTTCCGAGGTGAAGAAGGTCAGGAAAAACAGCGCCCCGATCCAGAGCAGCGGGAGCATCCGGCTCAGAAAGTCCCCGAAGCTCCAGGGGGAAAAGGGGGCGGTGTGGGACACCCCGAGGATGGTCACGCGCCGCAGCACCTGCCAGCCGTAGAACAGGAGCACCAGCACAAGCCCGGCGAAAAATTTGTTCCACAGCAGGCGCTTGCACTCATAGAGAAAAATTTTACGCAAGGTTCAGGTCCTCCTCTGTCAGCCCGCAGGCGTTTAAAAAGTCTTGGTAGGTCAGATAGGGATACATGGGATCCAGCTCCCGGTTGAACAGGCCGCGGAGGATCCGGTCCATGGCCTCCTCGCCGCCGACCAGTTGCTCCGCTTTCAAAATCTTCAGGGGCATTTCGCAGTACTGCCGCACATAGCGGAGGCTGTTGGAGATCTCCAGCCGCTCCTCTTCGGGCAGCGCCTCCAAATAGTCCGGATTGCGGACATAGAAGTTCAGGTAATAGTTGTCCACCGCCTGCTGCCACTGGTCCACATAGTGCTCCTGTGCGTAGGATGGGCCGTATCGCTCCTTGACAATACGGTAGGTGGTGTAGACCGTCAGGCCCTCTGCCGACCAGGGGCTGCTTTCATCCGACGCATCAAACATGTTTCCAAGGCCCCACCACTGATGGACCAGTTCGTGGATCATGACTTCTCCGGCTCCGCCGCCCTTGCCGGTATCGCTCAGATTGTCGGCGGTGAAGTCTGCCTCGTCCAGCAGACTGGCGCCGTTTGCGGCGTAGCCGCCGCCGGTCACCCGGCTCTGAATGAGCTTCAGGGTATCGCCGGTGCCGAAGGACAACATGCCGTAGTGCGCTGTACAGTAGTCCACCACCGACTTCACGGCCTCCGCCGCCCCGGCGGCCTCCATGACGGCCTGATGCTTGCGGCCGTAGTAGAATTCGATGTCCATGCCGCCGGCCTGGATATCCTGGCGGATGTAGTCCCCGGCATAGAGAATGCCGCCGGCGCTGTTGGAGTCATAGCGCCAGGTTTTTGTGCCGTCTGTCTGTTCTGCGATGACCTCCGCCTTGCTGGCCCCGAAGGGGATGACCGACATGGATGCGGGAAGCGTGATCTCGATGGTGGTGGGATAACCGTTTTCCCCCGGCAGCACGTTTATCAGGCGGGGAGACAATCCGGCATTTTCCAGGCATAGGTATTCAGAGCTGATCTCCGTGCCGCCCTGCATGATGGACACATTCCGGTTTTCCCGGGGAAAGCCACCGTAGTCCATAGTCAGTTCGATCTCCCGGTCCGACGGGAGGGCCACCTCCAGCATGGCCTCGTTGTACTCCTGATAGTCGCTCACAGAGAAGGGCACTTCGGCGCCGTTGACCCGCACGTTGGAGATGGTATAGCCCGGATTGACGCCGAAGGCCGCTGTCCACGCCTGCCCGGAGGTGTTCCGGAACCGGTAGGCCGCCGTGCCAGAGACCGTCCCAGCGGTGGTGTCCGGGAATACCTGGGCGCTGCGGCTGGTGCAGACCACATTCTCCGCATAGGGAACCTGGTAGAAGTCCATAACCGTCTGGTCGGGGTTGCTGCGGTCCACCAGGGGCTGGGCGGCATAGGCAAAGCCGGAACAGGCCAGAAGCGACAGGGCGATGATAGGCCGGTGGGCCCGCCGCACGCTCCGGGCCAGGGAGCCGGGCAGCCCCTTCCCGTACTGCCGGATGCAGAGATACGACACCGTCCAGATCCCCGCCAGGGCCGCCAGCCAGGTGAGCCGCATCCAGGCTACGGACCGAAAGATGCGGAAATTGGAGAAATCGTCCGACAGCGCCCACACGCAGGGGTTCAGCCAGCAGAGCTGCCAGTTGTCCGCCCAGACAGTCAGGCTCAACGCCGCAAAGGCGGCAAAGAGCACCAGGGACAGGTCCGCCCGCCGGGTATATTGATAGGCTGCAGAGGCAGCCAGAATAGCCAGCGGGAGCGCCAGTCCCATGAACAGTAGGTATGCCAGGACATAGTCGCCCCCGTCAAAGACGGAGCCGATCAGCCCACAGC
>NZ_CAKVVF010000002.1:36123-44860 GCF_934833455.1 Oscillibacter sp. KLE 1728 | reverse complement strand
CAGTATGTCCATGACGAAGGATATCGGTATCGATCTGGGTACCGCGTCGGTTTTGGTATATGTAAAGGGGAAGGGAATCGTCCTGAACGAGCCGTCCGTGGTGGCCATGGACAAGACAACCGGCAAGCTGCTGAAGGTGGGCGCGGAGGCTCAGGCTATGCTGGGCCGGACCCCCGGCAACATCATCGCCATCCGCCCCCTGCGGGAGGGCGTCATCTCCGACTACGACATGACGGAGCGGATGCTGCGGGAGTTTATCCACAAGGTGGCGGGCGTGTCCTTCTTCAAGCCCCGGGTCATCATCTGCGTGCCCTCCGGCATTACGGAGGTCGAGGAGCGCGCCGTCATCGACGCGGGCATCCAAGCTGGCGCCCGGAAGGTCTACCTCATTGAAGAACCGGTGGCCGCAGCCATCGGCGCTGGCATCGACATCACCCAGCCCGACGGTCACATGGTGGTGGACATCGGCGGCGGCACCGCGGACATCGCTGTCATCTCCCTGTCCGGCGTGGTGGAGAGTGCCTCCATCAAGATCGCCGGCGACCAGCTGAACGAGGCCGTGGTCAAGTACATGCGCCGCAAGCACAACCTGCTGGTGGGCGAGCGCACCGCTGAGGAGATGAAGAAGCAGATCGGCTGTGTCTTCCCCAAGGATGAGGAAGAGACCATGGACGTGAAGGGCCGCTGCCTGCTGACCGGCCTGCCCAAGGTGGTCACCGTCAGCTCCACGGAGATGATGGATGCCTTTGAGGAGCCGGTGGAGCGGATCATGGAGGCCATCCACTCCGTACTGGAGCGGACGCCGCCGGAGCTGGTGGCGGACATCTCCACCAACGGCATCGTCATGACGGGCGGCGGCAGCCTGGTCTCCGGCTTTGACAAGCTGGTGACGGCCCGGACCGGCATCCACACAGTGATTGCCGACGACGCTATCAGCTGTGTGGCGCTGGGCACCGGCAAGAGTCTGGACTCCCTGAACGCCATGCAGGACGGCACGATGAATCTCAGCCGCCGCAAGCAGATGAACTGATGTGTGACGCAGCGGCCGCGGGCTGGCACCCGCGGCCGTTTTCTCCGCTGACAGCCCGGAGAGCTGTTGCGAAAACGACTGCACCCCTGCGGAGCGGGGCATATACTTTGCGGGAAGAGTAGGAAACGGCACAGGCATATCCCGTGCTTTACGATCAAGGACAAGGAATGAAAGTATGCTAGAGTTCAAACCAGTGACAAAGCAGGAGGCCCCCCGCCTCCGGCGGTATTACCAGACCTGTGAGTTCGGCCTGTGTGAGTATTCCGTGGGCACCAAGCTCATGTGGAAGGCCGCGCTCCACCCGGCCTGGGCGGAGATTGCCGGATGCCTGGTGGTCCGCAATGAGATCGACGGCCAGGTAGTCTTCGACTACCCGGTCCCCGGCCCGGAGGGGGACGAGGATGCGGCCCTGGAGGCCATTGAGAACGACTGTCTGGAGCGGGGTATCCCCCCGGTGATCTCTGTGGTGCCGGAGTGCAGGGCCGCCAAGCTGCTGGGCCGGTATCCCTATGTGCGGGTCAGCGATGTGCGGACCTGGCGGGACTACGTCTATTACCGGGAGGATTTGCAGTTCTTCGCCGGGCGGCGGTACTCCGGCCAGCGGAACCACATCAACAAGTTCCGGTCCAAGTGGCCGGATGCGCAGTTCCGCCCCCTGACGGCGGCGGACGCACCGGTGATCGAGCAGTTCTGGCAGGACTATGAGGCGGAGTTCCCCAAGGACAGCAACGCCAAGGCCAAAAATGAGCTGGAGCTGGCCAAAAAGATGCTGAAGATGACCGGCAAGCCCTACTTTTTCACCGGCGGCATGTTTGACGGGGAGAAGCTGATCGCCCTGTCCCTGGCGGAAAAGTGTGGGGACACCCTGATCATCCACATTGAAAAGGCCCTCTACTCCTATACCGGTGTATATCCTGCGCTGGTCCAGGCATTCGCCGACGCCTTTGGCGATGGCTGCCAGTGGATCAACCGGGAGGATGACGCGGCGGACAAGGGCCTCAGGACTTCCAAGCTCCAGTACGGCCCGGCCAGGCTGGCGCCCAAGTACCGGTTCGATCCCCAGAATGAGCTGCTGAACCACGTGCAGGCCATTCCGGAGCTGAAGACGGAGCGGCTGACCCTCTCCGCCCTGACAGAGGCGGATATCCCCGCCTACAACGCCCTGGTGCTGGACGCCGACCGGAACCGCTGGTGGGGCTATGACGATGTGGGCGGCCTGGGCGGCCGGGTGGAGGAGCGGAGCTTCTTCGACGTGGCGAAACGGGATTTTGAAAACCGGCAGGCGGTGAACTTTGCCGTCCGGCTGGATGGGAAGCTCATCGGCGAGGCGGTGCTGTACCGGTTCGACTGCCGGGGCGGCGCGGAGCTGGGCTGCCGGATTGACAAGGCATACGCCGGAAACGGATACGGCACCGAGGCCTTCGCTGCTGTGGCGGAGTGGGGCCTGTACAAAATCCACCTGAGCCGGGTGGTGGCCAAGTGTTACAAGGAGAACCAGGCGTCCTACAAGATGTTGTCGGCCTGTATGCGGAAGAAGGGGGAGGACGACACCTTCTTCTACTTTGAAAAGCTGGTATAAAGCCCATGCCGCCGGTGCCTCAGCACCGGCGGCATGTTTTGATTCAGATGTGCAGATCCGACCGGCGGCAGAAACCGCCTGGGAGAAGGCCCAGCTCCCCGGCCTTGGTGGCTGGGATCCGGCGGGAGAGGCGCTTTCCGGTCCGGTCCTCTGCCAGCACCCATATCTGGGACTCGGCCAGGACCTCCCCGCAGCAAAAGTCCACCGGCTCCAGTTTCAGGATGCGCAGCGCCCCTTCGGCGGGAGCCGTCACTGCAGGTACTCCGGGCCAAAGCTGTGGGGCAGCAGTTCTTCCAGGGTGAAGGTCCGCTCCTCTCCGGCGCCGTTGAGACAGATGATCTCGATGTTGGGGGCAAACTCCCGCAGCACCTGGCGGCACACGCCGCAGGGGACGCAGAGCTCACGGCTCCGCCCGGCGATCACGATGCGGACAAAGTCCCGGTGCCCCTCGCTGACGGCTTTGGCCACCGCGGTCCGCTCGGCGCAGATGGTGGGACCGAAGGAGGCGTTCTCGATGTTGCAGCCGGTGAACACCGTACCGTCGCTGCACTCCAGGGCGGCGCCCACGGGGAAGTGGGAATAGGGGATGTAGGCCCGGTCCAGCATGGCGACGGCCGCGGCCTTCAGTTCTTCACGGGTCATGGAAATACACTCCTTTGCAAGATGCGCTCAACTGACGGCCGGAAGCGACACCCAGCTCACCGGCAGAGCATTCAGGTCGGTGTCCGTGCTGGTGGTGGCCGGGATATCATACTGGACGATCACCCAGCCGCCCAGGGTGGGGGCATCATAAATGTCCCCGAACAGGCCGGACAGGCCGCCGCCCGGCTTTCCCCAGGCGTCCAGAATGTCCTGGCGGCAAAAACCGGACAGGGCCTCAGCGGCTTCATCATTCGTCATGCCCTCGATCTCAGTCAGGGAGGGAACCTCCTGTTCTGCTTTCCCGGAGCCGCAGGCCGTCAGCCCGGCCACCAGAAGGATGGACAGCAGAAACAAATAGACACACCTTTTCACGGTGGCTCTCCCCCCTTACGCCCAGTCGATCTCCCGCTGGGGACGAACCGTTACATCCATGATATCCTTTGCGTCGTAAAATTGCAAGTACCGGTCTCTGGAATGGCGCAGGGTGGTGCCGTCCGGGTGGAGCCGGTCGCAGATGACGGCGCAGAGATCCTTCTTGATATAGCTGAAGCTCTCAATGCCCACGGAGGCAAAGACTCGGAAGCCCTGGCTCTGGAGGTATTGGAACACCGGGCCGGTGTTCTGCCAGTCGTTGCCGTCGGGCCGCTCCCCGTGAGGGTAAAACAGGATGGTAGTGGGACCCACCAGGCTGCCCACCTCGTCAAACCATCGCTGGGTGTCCGCCTGGATGGATTCCAGGCTCTTGGTGCCCAGGCGGATGTGCCCCCAGGTGTGACTGCCGAAGGTCCAGCCGGTGCGCTTGAGCTCTGCGATAATAGGCTTCACCGCCTCGATCTCCTTCTGGCGGTTGGCCTCCCGCTCCGCGGTCCACTCCACATCCTGATCCGTCTGGGTGCGGTAGCCCAGGATGCCCTGATATCCCGTCAGGCTCAGGCAGCCCTTGGCGCCGAAGGGGGAGAAGTCCGGGTGCTCTTCCACAAACTTGTCCAGGATGGGGATGGCGTCCAGGTCCCGGGAGGTCACCTCATTGCCCTGGGGGTCCTTGCCCCAGGAGGCGATCTTGCCATCCTCCCCGATCACCAGCTTGTAGGTGAAGCCATTGGCAAGCATATATTCATAGTAGTTGGTGTCGTCGTAGGAGAGGATCAGGGGCTTTTTGCCCTCCGGCAGGTAGAGGGTGTTCCGAACCATCTTGGGCTGACCGTCCTCGCCGGTGGTCTCGCTCCACACATCGCCGATGTCCACCAGCACGTAGCCCTTGTCATAGACACTCTGGAGGATTTTGTTGTACTCATCCACCGTCACCATGTAATCGTCAATGCCGTTGGCCTGGGCGTCTCCGTCAAAGGCCAGCTCCGGATAGGCCACCACTGGGTGGAAGAACAGGTGCTCCACGATGCCGTCATAGGCCGCGTAGGTGACACCGTCCCGAACGCCGCCCTCCGGCATGACCGTGGGGTCTGAAATCTCATAGGGTTCCGGCTCCGGCAACTCCGGGGCCTCCTCTTCCGGAGTCGGGTCTCCGGCGGCATTTTGAGCGGAGCCGCCAGCGGAGGCTCCCTGCCCGCAGGCAGCCAGGGAGAGCAGCATCAGCGCGGCAAGCAGCAGTGCGGTAAAACGGCGCATGATCGGATGTTCCTTTCTGTCGATTTTTGTCGGTGACCATAGTATAGCAGGAAACCGGACAGGAAAGAACAACAAAAAAATGACAAAATAAGAACAGGGCGGCAACGGTTGCCCTGAGACCGCAAAAAAGTGGCTGCAGCCACTCTTTTAGAGCTGCAGACCCAGCGCGCAAAACCTGCCCGCCATAGGAGACGGACAGGTCTTGCACAGATGGGGCGGGAAGTGGTTTCGGCCGTGCGCAGGAGGCGGCTGAACCCAGAATTTGATGCGTCTGCGGGCACGAACGCCGCGGCGGCCCCGGTTCCCTTACCGCTTGTCCCCCGGCCGGAAGATGGCCGCCATGAGCACGCCCGCCACCACGGCGGCCGTGACGCCCCCCGCCGCAGCGGTGAGCCCGCCGGTGAAGATGCCGATCCAGCCATCGGAGGCCACCGCCTCCCGGACGCCCTTGGCCAGCGTGTGGCCGAAGCCTGTCAGGGGGACCGTGGCCCCGGCGCCGCCCCACTGGGCCAGGGGCTCATACAGCCCCAGGGCACTGAGCAGCACGCCCACTACCACGTATCCGGTGAGAATGCGGGCGGGGGTCAGCTGAGTCTTGTCGATGATGATCTGTCCCACGGCGCACAGGATACCGCCGCAGAGAAACGCGTTGAGATATTCCATGAGATGTCTCCCCCTCTTTTCATAAGAGCAGTGTGCCCGGTTCCGGCGGGATTATGCAGTGCGGCCCGGAGACACAGATCTCCGGGCCGTGATGAAACCATGGGGCGAAAAGAGATGTTTATTCCGCATCCTGGAGTGCGCCGTATCCCTCTTCTCCGGTTCGGACTTTGATGACGTTCTCCACGTCGTAGATAAAGATCTTGCCGTCGCCGATATGGCCGGTGTACAGAACTTTTTTGGCGGTCTCTACCACCAGGCGCACAGGCAGCCTGCACACCACAATGGACACTTGAATGCTGGGCAGCATAGTGGCCTCCACCCTGGCCCCCCGGAAGTAGCCCTCGGTCTTGCCCCGCTGTTCGCCGCAGCCCATGACGTTGATGGCAGTCATGCCGGTGATGCCGATGTCGAACATGGCCCGCTTCAGGGCATCGAACCGCTCCATCTTGCAGAGAATGTCCACCTTGGTCATCTTGACGCCGGGGGAAGCGGATACCGCATCTGCCGGGGCAGTGACCACCTCCACCGGCACCGCCTCCTGCACCGGGACCGGCGCGGCGGCCGGGGCGGCAGGATTCAGCACAGCAGCGCCGTCCGGGGTATCGTCATAGGCAAAGGCAAAGCCGCCATAGGCGGTGGGCAGGCCGTGCTCGGTGATGTCCAGTCCCTTGACCTCCTCCTCGGGTGAAACCCGCAGACCGATGGTATGCTTGAGCACCTGGAACACAATGGTAATGGTGACAATGGTCCAGACCGCCGTGGCCGCTACACCCAGGCACTGAACGCCGAAGAAATGGAAGCCGCCGCCGTAGAACACACCGCCGTCCACTGCCAGCAGTCCGGTGAGCAAGGTACCTGCGGCCCCACAGACGCCATGGACAGAGATGGCGCCCACCGGGTCGTCAATCTTCAGCACAGAGTCAAAGAAGTTTACGGAGATAGGCAGCAGCAGGCCGGCTGCGATGCCGATGATGGCGGCGCCGCCGATGGAAACCGCATCACATCCGGCGGTGACGGCCACCAGTCCCGCCAGGGCGGCATTCATCGTCATGCCCACATCTGGCTTTTTATAGCGGAGCCAGGTGTACAGCATGGTGACGCAGCAGGCGACGGCAGCAGACATATTGGTGTTGACGAAGATCAGCCCCGCGGAGACCAGGGTGTTGTCTCCGGTCATGGAGACGGTAGAGGCCCCATTGAACCCAAACCAGCAGAACCACAGGATGAACACACCGAGGGCACCGAGAGAGAGGCTGTGGCCCAGGATGGCCCGGGGTTTGCCGTCCTTGTCGTATTTGCCCAGTCGGGGGCCGAGGATGGCGGCGCCGATACAGGCACAGATGCCACCCACCATGTGGACCGCCGTGGAGCCGGCAAAGTCGTGGAAGCCCAGATCACTGAGCCAGCCGCCGCCCCAGATCCAGTGGCCGGAGATGGGATAGATGAAGGCAGAAATGCAGAAGGAATAGATACAGTAGGAGAGGAATTTTGTTCGCTCCGCCATGGCGCCGGAGACGATGGTGGCGGATGTGGCGCAGAAAACGGTTTGGAAGATCAGATAGGCGAACAGGGGCACGCCCTCCGGCAGGATGGCGGAGTAGTCCCCCTGGACCATAGGGTCCAGGCCGCCGATCAGGGCCCCGCCGCTGGCGAACATCAGGCCGAAGCCCAGCAGCCAGTAGACCGGCGTGCCGATGCAGAAGTCCATGAGATTTTTCATGAGGATGTTGCCTGTGTTCTTGGCCCGGGTGAAGCCGGCCTCGCACATGGCGAAGCCCGCCTGCATCAAAAAGACCAGCGCCGCGCCTAGCAGGACCCAGATGGTGTTGACTGATGAATACATCGTGTTCCCTCCTAAATCACCACGGGCGGCGGCCGCGCGTCACGCCGCGCCTTGGAACAAATACAGGCAAGGGCGTCTGTGAGATGGTCTCACAGGCGCCCTTGCCTTTGATGGAGAACACTTTACCACGGTAGACGGACAGCGTCAAGACACGTTCTTCACAAGAAATCTGCTGAATCCGCCAAAAATTTATCCGAAATTTATATAGGTTGACCAATTACTCCCGGACGGCGCTCAGGCGCACGGCGTGGCAGATGGAGGGGATGGACTCCCCCTGGCCAGAAGAGGTGGGGGAGAGCAGCGCCCCGGTGGGGGCGAAGAGAATGGTCTTCCACTTGCCCTCCCGCATCTTGCGCAGGAGATAGCCGTTGAGCACGGAGGCAGAGCAGCCGCAGCCGGAGGCTCCGGCGTGCATATCCTGGTGCTTCCGGTCATACAGCAGCAGGCCGCAGTCCTGGAACTGGGGGCCCATGTCCACACCGTCCCGCTGGAAGAAGTCCCGGACGATGGCGTGGCCCAGCTCTCCCAGGTCACCGGTGAGGATCAGGTCGAAGTCCGCGGGCTTGTACCCGGTGTCCCGGAAGAAGGCGGAAAGGGTGTCGTAGGCTGCAGGGGCCATGGCGGCGCCCATGTTGTTGGCGTCCGTAATGCCCTTGTCCACGATCCGGCCGCAGGTGACGTGGGTGACGTAGGGGCCGGGGCCGTCGCTGCCCAGGATGGTGCAGCCAGCCGCAGTGGTCGTCCACTGGGCGGTGGGCGTCCGCTGGCTGCCGTAGGGCACCGGCATCCGGTACTGCCGCTCGGCGGTGCAGAAGTGGGAGGAGGTCAGGGCGGCGGCCCGGTCGGCGTAGCCGCCGTCGATCAGCAGGGACGCCAGGCTCAGGCTCTCTCCCATGGTGGAGCAGGCACCGTAGAGCCCGTAGAAGGGCACCCGGAAGTCCCGCAGGCCGAAGGAGGAGCCGATACACTGGTTCAACAGATCTCCGGCCAGGATATAGTCCAGGTCCTCCGGCGTCAGCTCCGCCTTCTCCAGCGCTCGCTGAAGGACTGTCTTCTGCATGGCGGACTCTGCTTTCTCCCAGGTCTTTTCCCCGAAGAAGGAGTCGTTGCTGATCTCGTCAAAAAAGTCCGCCAGGGGGCCCTGGCCCTCGAATTTCCCCCCAATATTGGAAAAGGAGAGGACGGAGGGGGGATGGGCCAGGGCCACGGTCTGGCGGCCCAGACGCTTGTCATTCATGATGCGCCACCTCGCAATTGAAGAAAGTTTTCGTAGCTAGATTGTCCCAAAGAGGCAAAAATATGAGGCCCGGCGGAAGCCGGACCTCTGAAAGGTCATTCCTGTTCATATCGAAAC
>NZ_CAKVVF010000002.1:23399-36023 GCF_934833455.1 Oscillibacter sp. KLE 1728 | reverse complement strand
ATGAGGCCCGGCGGAAGCCGGACCTCTGAAAGGTCATTCCTGTTCATATCGAAACGGCAGGCCACAGGCGTAGCAGGAATCCCGATTGCCCTTCTGGTGGCGGCCACACCGGGGGCAGGCGATGACCTCCTCCGTCCGGGCGGGGAACACGGCGGGGGCGTCCGGCGGACGCTTGGGGGGCGCTGCTTGAGCATCCGCTGCCGGGGCGGCAGGCTCCGGGGCGGGCGTTGGTTCCAAAGCCTGCTCCAGTTCGGCCATCCGTTGGCGTAGAGAGGACAGCTCCTGCTTCAGATGGTCGGACTCGTACTGCTCCTGCATCCGATCTGGTAGAAGAATCAGAATAAGCAAGCAAATGAGCCTGCCAAAAAAGCCCAGCAGGATACACAATGCAGTGGAATACCCTTTTTGGCGGCCCACAATGGCACACATAGCGGCAAACAGCAGGCCGATCAAAAAGGAGATGAGCATTGCAGAGGACACGGACAGCAGATGATACATACAGCTCCCTCCTTTTGCCCCATCATAGCACAGAAAAAACGACTTGAACAGACCTGTTTTCAGAGAAAACGGGCAGTTAGCCTCTGCTAATGTTCAAAAAACTCTGTACAACTGTTCCGCGTGGTGGTATAATCTTCATCTAATGGAAACATCCCGGTCAGGAGGCGCATACCATGAAAGAAGAGATGCGGACATTTGGATACCTCTGCCCCCAGTGCGGCAAAACCGTCATGGGGACCCGATCTGTCTTTGCGCTGGAGGCATCCAACGCCGAGGTGGAGTGCGCCTGCGGCAAGTCTGCCCTGAAGGTGGAGTTCGACGGGACAGAGTACCACATCTACGTCCCCTGCGGCATCTGCGGGGAGACCCATGAGGCCCACTGCCCGCCGGAGCGGGTGCTCCGGGGCGCCACCGCCCTGGGCTGCGCCAAGACGCGGCAATTCTGCTGCTTTATCGGCCCGGAGGGGACGGTGGAGAAAAACCTGCGGGATCTGGCGGTGCTGGCGGAGAAGGAGCACCAGCAGCAGGAGGACGGCGAAGAGGCATTTGTGGACAACGTCATCATGTACGAGATCCTGTCTGAGCTGAAGGATATCGCCGCCCGGCCGGATGGAATCACCTGCGCCTGCGGCAGCGGACGGTACGGTATGGAGATCCGCCGCAGCGCCGTGGATCTCATCTGCCGGGACTGCGGGGCCAAGCTTCGGATCCCGGCCGCCACGGACCGGGACTTGGACGATCTCTGCTGCCACATGAAGCTGGTGATCCCCGGAAAGCGGAACTGATCCGCTCCACCGGTCCGGCCATGGGACGGAAAAGCGCACCCTGGCCCAAAACCACGCCGCCGCAGGGCGGCTTTTTCCTGGCCGGAGATGCCCGGCCGGACATAGACACCGGGGCCGCGGCCCCATGGAAAGGAAGGAACCTGCTTTGATCTCACTGCTGGCGCGGCTGTTTATCAAACCGGACCCGGCCCGGGAAGAGCCGGAGACCCGCAGGGCCTACGGCGTCCTCTGCGGGATTGTGGGCATCTGCCTGAACGTGCTGCTGTTCGCCGGAAAGTTTCTGGCGGGCACCCTCTCCGGGTCCATCGCCATCACGGCGGACGCCTTCAACAACCTGTCGGACGCCGGGTCCTCCTTCGTGACACTGGTGGGGTTTCAGCTGGCGGGGCAGAAGCCGGACTCCGAACACCCCTTCGGCCACGGGCGGATGGAGTACGTCTCCGGCCTGGCGGTATCGGTCCTGATCCTGCTGATGGGCCTGGAGCTGGGGAAGACGTCCATTGAGAAGATCCTGCATCCGGAACCGGTGGACTCCAGCCCGCTGATCTTTGCGATCCTCTGCGCGTCCATTCTGGTGAAGCTGTATATGTTCCTCTACAACCGGCGGCTGGGGAAGAAGCTGGCCTCTCCCGCCATGGAGGCCACCGCCATGGACTCCCTCAGCGACAGTGTGGCCACCGCCGCGGTGCTGATCGCCACGCTGGTGGGCCGTTTCACGGGCCTGGAGATCGACGGCTGGTGCGGCGTGCTGGTGGCGGCCTTTATTCTCTGGTCCGGCATCAATGCGGTGCGGGACACGCTGGACCCCCTGCTGGGCACGCCGCCCACCCATGAGTTCGTCCAGCGCATCCGGGATCTGGTGATGGCCCACAGCACCATTCTAGGCATCCACGATCTGATCGTCCACGACTACGGCCCCGGCCGGGTGATGATCTCCCTCCACGCGGAGGTGCCCGCCAACGAGGACGTGCTGGCCCTCCACGATGAGATCGACAACGTGGAGAAGGAGCTGCGGGAGAAGCTGGGTTGCGACGCAGTGATCCACATGGACCCGGTGGTGACGGACGACGGCGTCACCGAGGAGACCCGGCGGCGGGTCCAGACCCTGATCCACTGCATCGACGACGCCATCGACATCCACGATTTCCGCATGGTAGCGGGACCCACCCATACGAACCTGATCTTCGACGCGGTGGTGCCCTTCGGCTTCCGCCTCACGGACCAGGAGGTGGAGCAGAAAATCCGCAGCGCCGTGCGGGCGCTGGACGGCAATTACTACGCCGTGGTGAACGTGGAGCGGTCCTATACGTAAGAGAAAGCAGAGCGGCGGGCGCTATGCGCCCCCCGCTCTGCTGCGCCGATCAGGCTGGATTCGTGCCGAATTCCATATTGGCGTAAATGCGCTCCATGCGGCTGTCTGGGAAATGCTCGTCAAAAAACACATCCACGGCGGAGACGGGGGTCTCTCCGCGGACCCGCTCGGACCAGCGGTCCACTGCCAGCAGGCTCATGGCGCAGTCGAAGACCATGAAAATGGTGAGGACCCAGGTGAGGACCTTGCCGAACCGGTTGGGGATCTTCAAAATCACCTGAGCGACCCGGGGATAGAGGCTTTTGATCCACAGGACGCCCAGAATGCCCCAGAACAAAGAGTAGAGCAGGCAGATCCGGCCGTCGAGGTTGAAGGGCATCCGACTGTAATCCCAGGAAGTGGAGCCGAAGAGAGTCTCCTGCCCCCAGGAGAGCAGGTACTCAATGACACTGCCCACCACGGCTCCGCCGAAAAAGGAGATGGAGGAGCTGCGGTTGCGATAGCGGTACAGGGCCAGGGTCATCACCACCGCGCCGATACCGTAGACAGGGTTGAAGGGACCGTAAACCAGGCCGGAGCGGCTTTCGATATACCCGTTGCGGAAGAGGCACCACAGGATCTCCACCACCACGCCCGCAAAGCTGCCGGCGATGCAGATCAAAGCGACCTTGTAAAAGTTGACGCCGGAGGCAAAGCTATCCGCCTGCTCCTCCTCCAGGTCGATAACGGAGTTGGCGGGGGCACGGCGGAAGAGGCCCTTGCGCTGGGAGCTCTCCTGCCCCTCCCGCAGGCGGGTGGTGAGCTCGTCGGCCTTGTCGGAGGCCCACTGATGGGCCTGACGCAGGCAGGAGGAGGCATCCTCCAGCATCTCCACCTCCCGGGTCACGTCGCTGCGCAGGGCGGCTTGCTCCTCCGGAGAGAGGCTTTGCTGGTCGGCCAGCTGTTCGTAATACTCCTCATACTGAACTTCCAGCGCCTTTTCCGCACGCAGGACGTCCTGACTGCAATCCAATAGATCCTTTGTCTGCATAAAAACCTCCTGTCGAAATTTGCCGTTGTGGGATATAGTAGCACACGGAGGGCGTGAAGGCAAGTGCCGCTCCGTTGTGCAGGGGCTGCAGGAGTACAAGAAAAAATCCCGCCACATTGCTGTGGCGGGATTTTTGAAAGTGCAATCGAAGAATCAACGCTTGGAGAACTGGGGAGCGCGACGGGCGGCCTTGAGGCCGTACTTCTTACGCTCCTTCATACGAGGATCGCGGGTCAGGAAACCGGCCTTCTTCAGGATGGGACGGTTGTCCTCGCTGGCCAGCAGCAGGGCGCGGGCGATACCGTGCCGCAGGGCGCCGGCCTGGCCGGACACGCCGCCGCCGGTGACAGTGGCCACAACATCCATCTTGCCGGTGTTGCCGGTGGCCTCCAGAGGCTGACGGACCAGCATCTTCAGGGTGTCCAGACCGAAATACTCATCAATGCTCCGGCCGTTGACGGTGATGGAGCCGGTGCCGTTGGGGAACAGATGGACGCGGGCCACAGAGGACTTCCGGCGACCAGTGCCATACAGATAGGGCTTCTTGGACTGATACATACTTCAAACTCCTCCTTATTCCGCGTCCAGAGCGACGGGCTTCTGAGCCTGCTGCTCGTAGTTGGCGTCCGCATAGATGTGCAGCCGCTTCAGGGATTCCTTGCCGATGGTGTTCTTGGGCAGCATACCGCGGACAGCCACCTTCATGGCCAGCTCGGGCTGCTCCTGCATCAGGATGCGGTAGGGGGTCTCCTTCAGGCCGCCGATCCAGCCGGAGTGGGTACGGTACATCTTCTGGGTGCCCTTCTTGCCGGTCAGCACAGCCTTGCCGGCGTTGATGATGATGACATAGTCACCGCAGTCGGCGTTGGGGGTGAAAGTGGGCTTGGTCTTGCCGCGCAGCAGGTCGGCAGCCCGGACAGCGGTCTTGCCCAGGGGCTTGCCCGCGGCGTCCAGGATGTACCACTTACGCTCAATGTTGGCCTTGTTTGCCATAAAAGTGGACATGGTGTTTCCTCCGTATATTGAAATTCTTTGCTTTGCTTTACAAATCAAGAGCTCCGGGTTACAATCGGAGCAAGGATATTTATACCACGGCGGCGGGGGAATGTCAACGGGGATTTCATTTAACCGGGATAAATCTCTGAATTTCTCTTGATACCTCTTATTATCTCCTGATTTCTCATATCTTATTTTGGTTTTTCGGAGGAGGACCCTATGCGCCGAAACGCCTGGGGGCGCTGGATCTTCTGCGCAGCCGGCCTTATGCGGATTCTCTGCGCCGTTGTATATACCTCCATGATCTATGGCAGAAGCCCTGGGGAGATCGCTCGCTATCTCTGCTGGGAGATGGCGGACCGGGGCACCGGCCCCATCCGACTGCCGGCGGTGGGGGACGATGGGCCGGACCGCTTCGCCATGTTTTTGGGCGAGAGAAAACCGGACGAGCGTTACATCGTCCGGTTCCCGCAGAATGTCGATGGGGACTATGAAGCGTATGGGCATCCGGTGTGGATGTACGGCCCGTACCCGGTGCGGGGCGTATACACCCAGCCCATGAGGGCTATTCCGGCCACCGGGAAGCCTGTTACGTCATCGGGAATGAATCGGAAAAACTGACGGAGGTCCGGCTGCGGGTGGACGCAGGCCTGGACGAATCCGTCTCCATCCCCGCCCCGCCGTCCCTGACCATCTGGCGGTTTGCAGGCAGGGATATGGGCTGGCACCTGAAGGACTGGTATTTTGATGCCCGAGGTGAAGAACGGTCCTGGCGTCTGAAAACAATTATGTAATGCTACAAAACCCACTGGACCAACAGTAGCAGCACAAATCCCGGCAGGCCCAGGACGGCGATCACCAGGGCATTCCACAGGTTCAGCCCCAGGGCGATGCCGGTGAGGCCCGCCGTCAGCCGTACGGCCCCCAGGGCTAGAAACCCCAGCAGGGTGTTCAGCAGCAGCTTCAATGCCAGGCGGAAAGGGGAGCTGAACACCCGGATCAGGGCGACGAGAAAGAAGCCCGCCAGGATGGCGGCGATGATCTTCTGACTCAGGTCCATGTGGACGCCCCCTCCAGCCCGGCGGCGGCCGCCGCCTCGGGACTCCGCTCCTTGATGGCGCGGATCAGATAGTTGCACCGGGCCTTCACGGCGCTGATCTGGTAGACGCAGGACTCCACCAGCTCCGGGTCCAGGGCCTGGTCGAACTGGCGATAGGCCTGGGCCAGGTCCCCCTGGGCCTCCAGCAGCTCGGCCTTTAGGGTCAGCAGCTCCGGGTCGGGGCGGGCGGCTTTCTTGGCAAAAACAGGTTTCATGGCAGTGTCCCTCCTATCCATATTCTTACGGGGAGTTTGGACAAATATGCCAGCTTTCATACAAGGAGGCAGGAAGAACATGCCAACAGAACAGGAGAACTTCATGGCCCAGGCTCTGGCGCTGGCGGCGGAGGCCGCGGCGGCGGGGGAGGTGCCCGTGGGCTGCGTTATCGTCCGGGACGGGGAAATCGTGGGCCGGGGCCGCAACCGGCGGGAGGAGAAGCAGGCCACCGCCTCCCATGCGGAGATGGAGGCCATTGCCCAGGCCAACGAGCACCTCGGCACCTGGCGGCTGGATGACTGCGAACTGTACGTGACGCTGGAGCCCTGCCCCATGTGCGCTGGGGCTATCCTGAATGCCCGTATCCGCCGGGTTTGGTACGGCGCCCGGGACGAGGCCTTCGGTGCCTGCGGCGGCGTGACCAACCTGTTTATGGAGAGCTTCCCCAACCGGCCCGCCCTGGTGGGCGGCATTCTGGGAGAGGACTGCCGCCGGGTGCTGGCGGATTTTTTTGCCGGGCTCCGGGGCGGAGAAAAAAATCGACCCTCAGATTTGATTTAAGACTTTTGTAACAATTGATGCTGGTTTGCTTAACAACTCTCTAGTATCTTAATACTTGCAAGAGACAAAACTTCTTTTCATCCAATCTTCCAAAAAATAGGGAAACGGACCAGCCGAAAGGCTGGTCCGTTTCTCGATTTCCCCGGTATTTGTGAACAAACGGAAAATCCCCGCGGCGGGCACTCCCGGCCGCGGGGATTTTGTGATAAACTGTCAGGTATTGTCCCAGGGCGCGGCCAGTACCGCCGTCCGCTGGAGCAGGAAGCCGAAAAGCGTCACGGCGCCGCCCAGGTAGAACAGCAGCCGGGCCGGATCCGGCCGATCCGCCAGAGTGGCCAGGCAGAAGGCGATGGCCAGCGCCGCATAGACGGCGAAGCGGCGGGTCCGCCCCGCCCGGAAGGCGAAGGAGGACAGCCGGTAGAAGGCCAGAGCCAGGAACACCACCGCCAGCAGCTCCGTGTAGTAATCTGTGAGGGACGGGTCTACGGACACCACCCGGTAGGTCAGCACCAGCCGCACCACCAGGCAGCAGACGGGCACCAGCAGCAGAGGACTCTGAAAGGGCTTGCGCGCCCCGCCCTCCGGCCGGATGCGGCAGGCAGGCACAGCGGGAAGCAGGCTGGCCGCCGAGAGAAGAGACAGCAGACCCACCACCAGATGCTCCCTGCCGGAGAAGAGCTGACTGCCCTGGGCGGTCACAAAAACGGTCACCGTCTCTCCGCTGCCGGTGAGGGCGCTGGCGCCGGAGAAGCCGAAGAGCAGGTCCAGAACGCCGGAGGCTGCCAGCAGGAAGAGCCCCATCACCGCCGGAGTGAGCAGCCCGGGGGAAGCCACGGAGAAGCCTGTGGGAAAGAGGGGTGGGTCCTCTCGGTCCGCAGGCAGAAGGGGCCGGGCCACCAGCAGGCAGACTGCCGCCAGAACCACGAACCAGGCCACCAGCAGGATGGCGTACAGATTGCCGGGGATGGGGAGGCCTGTGTCCACCTCGAACCCAGTGCTGCGCTGAAGCAGCCGCAGCAGGAATGCCCCCACACCGCCAATGGCGGCCAGCAGGGGCCAGAGCACGTATTTCTTCATAGGAGCCGATCTCCTTATCATGACAGATTTTCAAAAGCCAGTATACCACGGGAAAGGCTGTTTGTCCATGCCGGCCTCATTTTCCGCCCTCCGGGCGCATACAGTGAAGGGACAGGCCCGCAGACGGGGAACAAAAGAGGAGGAATTTCCATGAGACGCCATTCTGATCTGCACCAGAGCGCCGCCATCTCCGCGGTGCTGCTGGTGCTGCTGTTTGCCCTGCCCCTGGCGGTGGTAGTGCCCTTTCAGACAGAGCTTTTCTCCGATGATCCCACCGCTGTGGAGTCGGAGCGGGAGCCTTTTCAGCCAGGGGACCTAGACGGAGAGATGGTGCTGAAGGTCCTGGCGGGGGACGCGGTGGAGGAGATGACCCTGGGAGAGTATCTGGTGGGGGTGGTCCGGGCGGAGATGCCGGCCTCCTTTGAGCCGGAGGCTCTGAAGGCCCAGGCAGTGGCAGCCCGGACGTACACCCTGTACAAGATGCAGACCGGCGGCAACCACGGCGACACCGCGGACATCTGCACGGACTCCACCTGCTGCCAGGCGTATATCTCGGAGGAAAACGCCCGGAACAACTGGGGCGAGAACGCGGACGCCTATGAGGAAAAGATCGAGACCGCCGTCCGGGAGACCGACGGAGAGACCATCCTGTACGGCGGCGTGCCCATCCTGGCGGTGTTCCACTCCTGCTCCGCCGGGCAGACCCGCTCCTCCGGCCAGGTGTGGGTCAGCGACCTGCCCTATCTCCAGGCGGTGTCTTCGCCGGAGCCTGCGGACAGCATCCCCAACTATTACAGCCGTGTGGAATTCACGGCGGAGGAGTTCCGGGAGAAGGTCCTGGCCTCCTATCCGGAGGCGGACCTGTCCGGCGACATCAGCGGCTGGCTGCAAAACGCCGTGACGGACACCGCCGGCAGCGTGGAGTCGGTGGACGTGGGCGGCGTGAGCATGAAGGGCAGCACTTTACGGAGCGTCCTGGGGCTGCGGTCCGCCTGCTTCGAGTGGGAGGCGGCGGACGGCAAGCTGGTGTTCTTCGTCACTGGCTACGGCCACGGCGTGGGTATGAGCCAGTACGGCGCCAACCAGATGGCCAAGGAGGGAGCGGACCACCGGACGATCCTCACCCACTATTATACCGGCGTCACCGTGGAGCCCTATACTACTGCCGCCATGGGGTGACTCTTTACAAAAAAGCCGGAAATGTGGTAAAATACAATCTTCCAGGGGAGCTTCTGCGGAAGGGAGGACATGATGAGACGAAAGCTCGCGGCACTGCTGCTGTGCCTGCTGCTGGTGTTCCAGCTGTCGCCGGTCCCGTCGGGGGCGGCGGAGACGGTGTATTTCACCGCAGTCAACAAAAACGTGCTGACGCTGTCGGACGACACCATGCCCTTCTGGTCCGGCGGCTATCTGTATGTGCCCAGCACTATCTTCACCGGCGTGGGCCGGGATCTGGGCGTGTCCTACTACCCCAATATTGCCCGGCAGACCGTGTTGCTGTATGTGGACAAGACGGTATACAGCTCCCTGGTATTTGACCTGAACAAGGACTATGCCATCGACAACGAGGGCAACCTGTATTTCCAGAAGCCCATCCAGCGGGGTGGCGTGATCTTCCTGCCCATCTCTCTGATCGCCCGGTGCTTCGGCCTGCTCTACTCCACCGTGGAGGTGGACCGGGGCTATCTGGTTTGGGTGCGCAATCCGGATATGGATATGGAGGAGCGGTACTTTGCCGACGCCGCCAAGTCCCGGATGGACTACGAGTACAACCAGTACCTGCGGAACCAGAGTGCGGAAGAGGACATCGCGCCGGAGGAAACGGAGCCCTCCACCGTCACCGGGCAGCGGATTTATCTCTGCGTGGAGGCCGCGGACCCGGAGCGGGTGAAGTCCCTGCTGGACATTCTGGACCGCTATGACGCCCACGCGGCCTTCTACTGTACGGAGGCGTTCCTGCGGGAAGGCGGCGACCTGCTGCGGCGAATGACCGCCACAGGGCAGGCCATCGGGCTGGCGGTGGACGCCGCGGCGGACCGCCCGGTGACGGAACAGCTGGAGACGGGGAACCGCCTGCTCTCCCAGGCCGCCAGCGTCAAGACCCGGCTGGCTTGGATTGAAAACGCCGGGGAGGAGTCTGTCTCCGCGGCGGAGGCGGCGGGCTTCTGCCCGCTGGACCCGGATCTGGACCGGGCGGCGTATCCCCTCAGCAGCACCGGCGCCGCCGACACGCTGCTCCAGCGGGTGACCAGCCGGGGCGGCGAGGTCACTGTCTGGCTGGGCGACAGCGCCAACGCCGCAGGGCTTGGGACGTTCCTGTCTGCGGCGGAGGCGGCGGACGACCGCTGTCTGGCCATGACGGAGACGGTGTCCTGACCTGCCAAGATTTACAAAATATTCAACATACCGCCCCGGGAGCGGATATAATAGAGGATATCAAGAATCGGCTGTGTCTGTGAACAGGCGGACGCCGCGGGCGGCAGAACCAGCGAAGAGAGACATATCGAAATGGGAGGGAGCGCCATGGGCCGCAACATCCTGGTCGTGGAAGACGACCGCAATATCTGTGATTTGATCCACATGTACCTGGTGAAGGAGGGGTTCGACGTCCGCATCGCCGGAGACGGCGGCAAGGCCATTGAGGAGTTTCAGAAGCAGGTTCCGGACCTGATCCTGCTGGACATCATGCTGCCGGTGATGGACGGCTGGTCGGTGTGCGCCAAAATCCGGGAGACCAGCAAGGTGCCCATCATCATGCTGACGGCCAAGGGCGAGGTGTTCGACCGCATCCAGGGCCTGGAGATGGGGGCGGACGACTATGTGGTGAAGCCCTTTGAGATGAAGGAGCTCATCGCCCGGATCAATGCAGTCCTGCGGCGGACGGAGATCCCCAACGACACCAGCAAACGGCTGACGTTCGACAAGCTGGTGATTGACCTGGACTCCTACGAGCTGATCGTGGACGGGAAGAAAATCGACACGCCCCCCAAGGAGCTGGAGCTGCTGTATCATTTGGCCTCCACCCCCAACCGGGTGTACACCCGGAACCAGCTGCTGGATGAGGTGTGGGGCTTTGACTACTTCGGCGACAGCCGGACAGTGGATGTCCACATCAAGCGGCTGCGGGAGAAGATCGAAAACGTCAGCAGCCAGTGGGCGCTGAAAACGGTGTGGGGCGTGGGGTACAAGTTCGAGCTGGCAGGCGCCCCCGGGGCAAAGGAGAGCTGACAAAACCGCCTGAAAAGACCTTTGCCTTTTCAGGCGGAAAACCGGGCAGGGAGGTCTCATGAAGGTACGGATCGCGCGTATTGCAAAACGGATGCACAACAAGTTCAGGGGCCTGTACTGGCGGCAGATGTTCGTCACCGTCGGCATGGTGCTCCTGACGCTGTTTTTGCTGGGAGTTTCGTTTTTCTCCCTGAGCTACAACTACGCCCGGGGCCAGGAGAACGGGGAGCTGGCCGCCCAGGCCCAGGTGGTGGGGCAGCTCTCCGCCAGCTATCTGGAAAACGGGCGGTACCTGGACATGGAGGAGCTGCAGCACGAGGAGGACTTCCAGCGTCTGGCCTCCTTCGCTGCCACGGTGTCCGAGGTGGACTTCCTGATCTGCGACGTGGAGGGCCACGTGCTGCTGTCCACGGATGCGTCTCTCAGCGGGCTGGTGGTGACTATGCCGGAGGAGATGACCGCAGAGGTGCTGGAGGAGGGCATCAGCTCCAGGCGCACGGACGTGGACGGCCTGTACTCCAACAAGCGGTTCGTGGTGGGCGTTCCGGCCATAAGCGAGGATACCCCCGACCCCGTCGGCATGGTCTATGCCGTGTCCTCCACCACCTCGCTGGACACCATGTGGTCCGGCTTCATCGGGCTGTTCTTCATGACGGCGTTCGTGGTGCTGATGATCTCCTTTATGGCGTCCTCCATCACCACCATGCGGCAGATCCAGCCCATCCGGGAGATGGCCAAGGCCACCCGCCGCTATGCGGAGGGGGACTTCGACATCCGCATGAACGACTACGGCCGGGATGACGAGTTGGGAGAGCTGGCGGCCTCCTTCAACAACATGGCGGAGAACCTGCAGCAGACGGAGCGCCAGCGGCGGGAGTTCATCACCAACATCTCCCATGAGCTGAAGACGCCCATGACCACCATCGCCGGCTATACAGACGGCATTCTGGACGGCACCATCCCGCCGGAGAACGAGCGGCAGTATCTCCAGATCATCTCCGACGAGAGCCGCCGCCTGAGCCGGCTGGTGCGGCGGATGCTGGACGTCAGCCAGCTGCAGGCCATCGACCCCCTGCGGGAGGGAAAGCACTTCGACATCTGCGAGAGTATGCGCCGGGTGCTGATCTCCATGGAGCGGAAGATCACAGACCGGAATCTGGATGTGGAGGCGGATATCCCCGAGGAGCCCATTCTGGTGCTGGGGGACAAGGACATGATTACGCAGGTGATTTACAACCTGCTGGAAAATGCCACCAAGTTCGCACGGGAGGGCTCCACTCTCTATCTGGGCGTCACCACCATCGACGGCAAGGCCCGGGTGACGGTGCGGAACGAGGGGGACACCATCCCGGCAGAGGAGCTGCCGCTGCTGTTCGAGCGGTTCCACAAAAGCGACAAGTCCCGCAGCGAGGACAAGGATGGTTACGGCCTGGGGCTGTACATCGTCAAGACGATTTTAGAGCAGCATAAGGAAAAGATCAGTGTGACCAGCGAGGACGGCGTGACCGCGTTCTCCTTCTCACTGGCCACAGAGTGAGGCGTGCATGGAGGAAGAAAAGCAGTTGGCCGGAGAGGACCGTCTCTCCGGAGAGATCGTAGAGGTATACAGACAGCCGCTGCCCGGGGAGGTGGTGGAGCGGTACAGCCGCCCCCTGCCGGGACGGCCTGCCGCGCCCGGGCAGCCCCGCCGGCGGCGCAGGACCGGGCTGTGGATTTTCCTGGCCTGCCTGGCGGTGGTGCTGGGCGTGGCGGCGGGCTCCTGGATTTGGTATCTGCTGCCGGCCGGCAGCAGTGCCGATCCCTTTGAGTACCGTTACGACCA
>NZ_CAKVVF010000002.1:0-23389 GCF_934833455.1 Oscillibacter sp. KLE 1728 | reverse complement strand
CGGCTGGGAGGAGGAAGAGGACGCGTCCGGGGCAGTCACCATCCCCACCTATCCGTTCGGGGAGGGCGCCGTGCTGGAGGTGGAGACGGACCACGGCCGGGAGCTGACGGCCCAGGAGATCTACCAGCGGGTGAACCCGTCGGTGGTGACTGTGATGGTCCAGCTGGACGACAGCGTCTCCGTGGGCACCGGGGTCATCTTCCGGGCGGACGGTTATATCCTCACCAATTACCACGTGCTGGCGGGGGGACGGGACTGCACCGTCGCCATGGACACGGGCCGGACCTATGAGGCCCGGTACGTGGCCGGAGACGAGCGGAACGATCTGGCGGTCCTCAAGGTGGAGCTGACGGGGCTTCCCGCCGCCACCTTCGGCGACAGCGACCAGCTGGTGGTGGGCGACAAGGTCTACGCCATCGGCAACCCGCTGGGCGTGGAGCTCCGCGGCACACTGACAGACGGCATCGTCTCCGCCATCAACCGGGATGTACAGGTGGACGGCCGGACCATGACGCTGGTTCAGACCAACGCGGCCCTGAACTCCGGCAACTCCGGCGGCCCCCTAATCAACGCCTGCGGCCAGGTGGTGGGCATCAACACCATCAAGATGAGCTCTGATTACTCCAATGTGGAGGGTCTGGGCTTCGCCATTCCCTCCGCCTCCATCCGGCGGCTGGTGAACGACCTGCTGACCTATGGAGAGGTCCGGCCGGAGCCCTCCTTCGGCGTGACGGTGCTCCAGACGGGCACCCGGCTGGAGGACGACATCTGGGGCCTGCAGGTGCTGGAGGTCACGCCCGGCTCCGCCGCAGACCTGGCGGGCATCCGGGAGGGGGACTTCGTCCTCGCCGCCGGCGGCAGGCCGGTGGAAACCAGTCAGGAGCTGCTGCGCATCCGGCGGCAGCTGTATGTGGGCGATCAGGTGACCATGGAAATCTGGCGGGACGGAGAGCGGATGGAAGTGACGCTGACTCTGAATGACCCGGTGGAATAAAGAACGAGGGCGCGGCCTGCACCGCAGGCCGCGCCCGTGCTTGCCGGAAGTGCTCCCGGCCCGGGGCGGAAGAGCGGGGTGTCTGCCCTGCGGGGTAGTGTGGAAAAAACATTGTGAGGCCGTGGGAAAAGCCCTGAAGGACTTCTCCCGCGGCCTGTGTCATGCCTGTTTCTTCCGGCGCTGGGGCCACAGCAGGCTGACACCGGAGAGCAGCAGGTACACGCCGAAGGGCTTGCGCAGGACCGCCACGTCCAGATTGGTGGCGATCCAGGCCCCGGCCAGGGCGGCGGCCACGGCCAGGGGGACGGCGCTTTTCAGGGTGGGCTTGTCCAGATAGCCGCCCCTGGCGTGGCAGACCAGGGCGGAGGCGGCGGTGGGCAGGAAGAACAGCAGATTGATGCCCTGAGCGGTCCGCTGGTCCACATCCAGAAAGAGCGTCATGACCAGAAGCAGCAGCGTGCCGCCGCCCACACCCCAGGCCGAGAGGATGCTGGCCCCCAGGCCGCAGAGAAAGGGAATGATCCAGTCCGTCACAGCAGATACTTCACCCCCGCGTAGAACAGAAAACCGGCGAACAGCCATTTGAGCCACTTGACGGAGACTCTGCCGTACAGCTTGCCGCCGATCCAGCCGCCCACCAGGCCGCCCGCCAGATAGGGCAGCGCCGCCAGGAGGGAGAGCTCCCCCCGAAACAGGTACACGGCGGCGGACACCAGACACACCGGAAAGATGACGCCCACGCAGGTGGCGTACAGCTTCCGCTGGGAGAGGCCGCCCCAGCGGGAGAGGATGGGCAGGAAGACCATGCCGCCCCCGCCGCCGAAGAGGCCGTTGGCCAGCCCCGCCGCAGTGCCGGCGATCCGCGCCGGCCAGCGATGTTCCATGTGATCCCGCCTTTCCTCAAGGATGTAAGCGGCGGGCTTCGGGAGCCGAAGAGGACGCCCGAAGCCCGTCGGACCTGGTTTATTTCATCTGGAAGCTCTGGCAGTCGGTGCACTCCACCTTGGTGGGGTTGGTCTCATGGGTGCCCACGGTGATGGCGTTCAGACCGCAGTAGTTCTGGTCCTGGCAGTGGTGGGCGCAGTTGGTGACCGTGCACTTGATGCTCTGGTTGGGGGTGCAGGCGCAGCCGTTGTTGGTATTCGTCATAACAAAAGATCCTCCTGCGTGAAAAAGTGTGTGGCTTTCGCCGCTCTCTAGTGTGCGCAGGCGCGGCCGGGTTATGTACGGTCCGGCCTGGGTAAAAATTTGTCACAGGCGGGCGTGTCCGGCGTCCGATTCCTGGCGCGGGGCGCGGCGACGCAATGGCCGTCATGGATCTCCACAAAACGGCGGTGCGTTCGGATGTAGTGCTGGTAGTAGTGTGCGCAGTTTGCGCAAATTTGATTGTCCATTGTTGATCCCCTAAAATATGTTATAAAATTTATGCTATAAAATATATGCTACATCTTATATAGCATATATTTTTTGAGAAATCAAGTGTAAAATAAGCACTAGAAAGCGGGTGATATCATGTCCGATTTAATTGTGGGACGCAAGGAAAAGAAGATTAAAATAAAAAAACCGGACGGATACCATACATTTTCCATACGAATTAAGAGAGAGACAGTGGACAAATTAGATTCTATTGCCAGCAAAACTGGACGAACCAGAAATGAGATTATAGGAATTTTCTTAGAGTATGGTGCCGAGCATTGCATTATAGAAGAAAAAGAGGAGCCGTAAGGCTCCTCTTTCTGTTTCTTTTTATACACCAAGAATCCACGTCGCAAACCGGAAGTAGATCAGCAGAGACAGCGCGTCCACGATGGTGCTGATGAAGGGCGAGGCCATCACCGCCGGGTCGAACCCGATCTTCTCCGCCAAAATGGGCAGGGAGGCGCCCACCAGCTTGGCGCAGGCCACCGTGCCCACCAGGGTGCAGCACACCACCGCCGCCACGGCGGGCGTTACGGTGGGGTTGGCCAGCAGCCAGCAGTCCACCACCATCATCTTCACAAAGTTGGCCGCCGCCAGGCACACACCGCAGATCAGCGCCACGCGGCACTCCTTCCACACCACGCGCAGCAGATCGCTGAATCGGACCTCCCCCAGCGACAGGGCGCGGATCACCGCCGTGGAGGCCTGGGTGCCGCTGTTGCCGCCGGTGCCGGAGAGCATGGGGATGTAGGAGGTCAGAATGGGCACCGCCGCCAGGGAATTCTCAAAGTGGGTCAGGATCATCCCCGTGAAGGTGGCGGACAACATCAGCATCATCAGCCAGGGGGTCCGGGCCCGCCAGGTCTCAAACACGCCGGTCTTGAGATACGGCTTGTCGCCCGGCAGGATGGCGGCCATCTTCTCGATATCCTCGGTGACCTCTTCCTGCAGGACGTCCATGGCGTCGTCCACGGTGACGATGCCCACCAGGCGGTTCTCCGTGTCCACAATGGGCAGGGCCAGGAAGTCGTATTTGTTCAGGGTCTGGGCCACATCCTCCTGGTCGTCCAGGGTGTTGGCGGAGATCACATGGGTATCCATGATGTCCCCCACCACGTCGTCCTCCTCCGACAGCAGAATGGTGCGGATGGAGAGATACCCCAGCAGGTGGCGGCCCTCGTCAATGACGTAGCAGATGTTGATGGTCTCCTTGTCCGGGCCGGTGCGGCGGATGCGCTTCAGGGCGTCCTCCACGGTCATGGTGGCCTTCAGATCCACGTACTCCGTGGTCATGATGCTGCCGGCGCAGTCGTCGGGGTATTTCAGGATTTCGTTGATGCTCTTGCGGACGTCCGGGTCCGCGTGGCGCAGGATGCGCTTGACCACGTTGGCGGGCATCTCCTCCACGATGTCCACCGCGTCGTCCAGGTACAGCTCGTCCAGCACTTCCTTCAGCTCCGTGTTGGAAAAGCTCTGGATGAGCACCTCCTGCTCCTCAGAATCCAGCTCCACGAACACCTCGGCCGCCTGCTCCTTGGGCAGCAGGCGGAACACCATAGGCACCTTGTCGTCCAGTTCCATGAACAGGCCCGCGATGTCCTGGGCCTCCAGGGGCAGCAGAAGGTCGCGCAGCTCGGCATAGCGTTTTCGGGAGATCAGATCCTCGATCTTTTCCAGCAGCTCGTCCCGCTGCTCTTCCTGCTCAAACATGCGCGTCCTCCTCTCCGTGAAGCTGGGGGTTGAGAAAACAAAAAAACCCGGCCGCTCCTGTCCGGTGCAGTCGGAAATTTCCTTGTGAAAACAGGGACGCCGCATCAGCGGACCCTGCGGCCGTTCAAGCTTTAGCCTCACAAGGCGGTGAAATCACATTAGATGATACCTTCGTGTTCGATAGCACCTGTTCAAACCCTCTCATGATGTCTCCATCACTCCGCGGCAGCGATCCGTATCCCTGTGGTAGCCTTACCTACCGGACGGTATGCAGTTTTGCCGAAACTCTTTCTTCATATTATGCCAATTTCTGCCCCCTGTCAAGGCGGCAGAAAAAAACTCCCCACAATTTTACAGGCCCCTCAAATACCGCTGCACTCCATTTTACAAATGGGAATCCCGCTTGTGATAGAGGACGGCCTGTGGTATAATAAGATGTTCCAAATCTGTGCCCGAAACGGGGCGTTTCAGCGAGAGGAGGCCCTCCATGGGCATACACGACGGACACCGGGAGAAGATGCGCCGGCGGTTTCTGGAGACGGGGCTGGAGGGCTTTGCGGACCACGAGGCCCTGGAGCTGCTGCTGTACTACGCCATCCCCCGGCGGGACACCAACCCCATCGCCCACGCCCTGATGGAGCGGTACGACTCCCTCTCCGGCGTGCTGAACGCCCCGGTGGAGGATCTGGAGAAGGTGGAGGGCATCGGGGAGAGCGCGGCCATCCTGCTGTCCCTGGTCTCCCGGCTCAGCCGGAAGGCCCGCATAGCGGACGCGTCCCAGGAGACCATCCTCAACTCCTCCGAGCGGGCGGGGGCCTATCTGCTGGAGCGATTTGCCGGCGAGCGGCGGGAACTGGTCTTCCTGCTGTGCCTGGACCGCAAGGGCAGGCTCCTGGCCTGCAAGCGGCTGGCGGAGGGGGACGTGGCCAGCGCGGACCTGAACATCCGCAAGGTGGTGGAGATGGCGCTGCTGACCTCCGCCAGCGCGGTGATCCTGGCCCACAACCACCCCAGCGGCGTGGCGGTGCCCTCCTCCAGCGACGAGGCCGCCACCCGCCAGGTGGCGGAGGCCCTGCGGACCATCGGCGTCCGCCTGGTGGACCATATCGTGGTGGCGGACCGGGACTTCGTCTCCATGGCGGACAGCGGCGACCTGCTGGGGTAAAGAGGGAGCAGGCTCCCCCTTTAGAACCCCCACCACCAGTCTGTGGACTGGCGAACGCGCCCAAGGCGCTTGGGTCGGGGTATTTTGCCACGTACACGCCGCGGCGAAAATGACTTCAAGTTCTTCCTTCGCCGCTGGCGAACGAACTGGGGAAAACCGGAGGGGTTCCCCTAGTCCCCCCTTCCTTTTTTGCCCCTTCGCTTTTTTCAAGGCATGGTTCCTTTGATAAAAGTCGAACAAATGTTGCAAAAAGATGACGGGTGTGATAGGATGGCCGTGGCTGAAAATCTGTTTGATGGGTGGAGGGAATGCCGCTATGCCGAAATTTGAAGTCGTATCTGAATATCAACCCTCCGGGGACCAGCCGCAGGCCATTGCCGCGCTGGCGGAGGGCATCGAGAACGGGCTGAAGGAGCAGGTGCTGCTGGGCGTTACCGGATCCGGCAAGACCTTTACCATGGCCAAGGTCATCGAGCAGGTGCAGCGGCCCACGCTGGTGCTGGCCCACAACAAGACCCTGGCCGCCCAGCTGTGCGCGGAGTTCAAGGAGTTCTTCCCCAACAACGCGGTGGAGTACTTCGTCTCCTACTACGACTACTACCAGCCGGAGGCGTATATCCCCCATACGGACACCTATATCGCCAAGGATGCCTCCACCAACGACGAGATCGACCGGCTGCGGCTCAGTGCCACCTGTGCCCTGCTGGAGCGGCGGGACGTGATCGTAGTATCCTCCGTGTCCTGCATCTACGGCTTGGGCGAGCCGGACGATTTTGCCAACCTGGTGGTGTCCCTCCGGGTGGGGGCCGAGTGGGACCGGGATGAGCTGCTGCGCCGCCTGGTGGAGATCCGCTACGAGCGCAACGACATCGCCTTTGAGCGGAACATGTTCCGGGTCCGGGGGGACACGGTGGAGATCTACCCCGCCTACTACCGGGACCACGCCATCCGGGTGGAGTTCTTCGGGGACGAGATCGACCGGATCAGCGACTTCAACCCGGTCACCGGCAGCGTGAACCGGGTGCTGAACCACGTGGCCATCTACCCGGCCAGCCACTATGTCACCACCAAGGACAAGATGGACAAAGCCATTCTGGAGATCCGCCGGGAGCTGGAGGATCAGGTGAAATACTTCACCGACAACAACCAGCTGGTGGAGGCCCAGCGGCTCCGTCAGCGGACGGAGTACGACATGGAGATGATGGCGGAGCTGGGCTACTGCTCCGGCATCGAGAACTACTCCCGCATCATCTCCGACCGGCCCGCCGGCTCCGCCCCCATGACCCTGCTGGACTTCTTCCCGGACGACTTCCTGCTGTTCGTGGACGAGAGCCACGTGACCCTGCCCCAGGTCCGGGCCATGTACAACGGCGATCATGCCCGGAAGGACTCCCTGGTGAAGTACGGCTTCCGCCTGCCCTGTGCGTACGACAACCGACCGTTGAAGTTCGAGGAGTTCGAGGAGCGGATCGGCCAGGCGGTGTTTGTCTCGGCAACGCCCGGCCCCTATGAGCGGGAGCGGGCGGACCAGGTGGTGGAGCAGGTGATCCGCCCCACGGGCCTGCTGGACCCCAGGGTGGAGGTCCGGCCTGTCACCGGCCAGATCGACGACCTGATGGACGAGATCCGTGCAAGAGCCGCCCGGGACGAGCGGGTACTGGTGACCACCCTCACCAAGAAGATGGCGGAGGACCTGACGGAGTACCTGAAAAACGCCGGCATCCGGGTACGGTACATGCACTCCGATGTCCAGACCATCGAGCGCATGGAGATCATCCGCAGCCTGCGGCTGGGAGAGTTCGACGTGCTGGTGGGCATCAACCTCCTGCGGGAGGGGCTGGACCTGCCGGAGGTCAGCCTGGTGGCGATCCTGGACGCGGACAAGGAGGGCTTCCTCCGGTCCGAGACCTCTCTGATCCAGACCATCGGCCGGGCGGCCCGAAACGCAGACGGCCTCGTCATCATGTACGCCGACGAGATCACGCCCTCCATGCGGGCGGCCATCGACGAGACGGAACGCCGCCGCTCCATCCAGGACGCCTATAATCAGGAGCACGGCATTGTGCCCAAGACCATCATCAAGGGCGTCCGGGAGATTTTGGAGATCTCCAAGACCGCGGAGGAGGACACCCTCCGGGCCCACAAGAAGCGCAAGCTGACGGAGCAGGAGCGGGCGGCGGAGATCGCCAAGCTGGAGAAGGAGATGCGCGAGGCCAGCAAGATGCTGGAATTCGAGTACGCCGCGGTGCTGCGTGACCGGATCATCGAGCTGCGGGGGGAGAAGTGACCTCCGCAAAGAGCAGGGGTGTATGGCGTACTCGAATCGCCGGGAGTCCGGCGTACAAGCGTTTTGGCGGAGGCAAAACCTTGAACCGGGCAGAATTCACTTCTGACCGGTTGGTAAAATGAAAAGGGCTCCCGCACGGCGGAGCCGTGTGGGAATGTACGCCGCGGTGCTGCGTGACCGGATCATCGAGCTGCGGGGGGAGAAGTAAATGCACTACGAATGGCTGGACGCATACCTGCTGTCGTTTCCCGGCGTGGAGAAGGACTATCAGCCGGTGTGGCAGTGGTTCCGCTATAAGGTCCGGGGCAGGCTGTTTGCCGCTGTCTGTTCGCCGGGGCCGGAGCACAAAATTTACGGCGGCCACGATCTGGTGAATCTGAAATGCGGGGCGGCGGAGGGCGAGCTGCTGCGGGCCCGGTATCCGGACATCCTGCCGGGATTTTATTCGGATAAGCGGACCTGGATTTCCTGCCTGCTGGACGGAGAACTGCCGGAGGAGGTCCTGCGGGACCTGTGCGGCCGGTCATACGCCCTGGCGGTGGAGAAGCTGCCCAAATACGTCCGGCGGGAGCTGGCGGAGCAGCCCGCGGAGAGCTGAGGTGTTTGCAATGGCGAAGAAAAAAGAGGAAAAGACCAATGTGATGCGGATCCTGGACCAGAGAAAGATCCCCTATACCGCCCGGTTTTATGAGGACAGCCAGGGGCCGGAGGGCACCCGGGAGTACGGCGTCCACGTGGCGGAGGCTCTGGGGCAGGACCCAGCCAGAGGCTTCAAGACCCTGGTAGCCCGGGGGGCGTCCAAGGGCATCTACGTGTTCGAGGTGCCGGCGCCGGAGAACCTGGATCTGAAGAAGGCCGCCAGGGCGGTGGGGGAGAAGTCCATCGAGCTGCTGCACGTGGCGGAGATCAACGCCGTTACCGGCTACATCCGGGGCGGCTGTTCCCCGGTGGGGATGAAGAAGCAGTATCCCACCGTGTTCCACCGGACGGCGCTGGACTACGAAACCGTCTATATCTCCGCCGGGAAGATCGGCGCCCAGGTGGAGCTGGCGCCCCGGGCGCTGCTAGACCTGCTGGGGGCCTCCACGGCGGACATTGTCGTGGACCAGGGATAGGCCCAGGTGGAGTCCCAGGGTGAAGGCGTCGGTGGACCACTGGAGGTAGCGGGCCAGAAAGGCGTCCTGAAGGCACAGGCGGGCGTCCCCGGAGAGGGAGAGGCTGTCCGCCAGCTGATCCACGGATTTGGAATCGAAGGGGTCTGCTTTCTGCAGAATGTCGGCGGCGTAGCCGTCGAAGAGGCGGAGATAGATGGGATTCATTGGATCACCTTCAAACAACATTTAATGATGTATTGATGATACATCATTAAATGATATATGTCAAGGAGAACTCCATGGAAACACTAAAAATATTTGGAGAAAGACTGCGTGCCCTGCGGGATGAACGGCATCTGCGGCAGGCGGATATGGCAGAAGTGCTTCAAATTACCCTTGTCCATTATCAGAGAATGGAATATGGAAAGGTCAATGTCCCATCGCTGACGCTTTGCTTTCTTGCGGATTACTTCAGCGTCACCACGGATTATCTGCTGGGGCGCAGCGACGCGCGGGGGTAAATCCGTTCCGTGCACCCGTAGGGGCCGCCGCCATCGGCGGCCCGATGGTATGGCCGCCCCTGGAGCGTGTAAGGGAGGTTACAAACCGCCCGTGGAAATTTGGGCCGCCGGACGGCGGCCACGGGGATTCTGCTCCCGCAGGGGGCTTGTCCAGCCGGGATGCACCCCCCGTTTTCTTTTCCAACTTGCGGAAAAGAAAACGGGCCGTGCACGGTCCAAAAGAAAAGGCCGCTTGGACGCGCTCCGGTGCAGTGGCCCTCCGCGCGCAACGGGGGTCGGCGTATCGGTGCCTGCTCCGATTTGGACTGGCCTTCGGGCACGCTATGCTCTTCTGCGATTCCTGTTGCTGCCGTCCCGTGGCGGATGGCGCCGACCTCGTCGGGGTGGTTGTCGCATGGAGCTGCTTCTCTTTTCGCTACCGCTCACGCTCCCGCGAAGAATCCGGCAGCGCGTAGCGCAGCGGAACGCGCGGAAAGAGAAGCAGACCAAATGCGTCCTTGCACCCCGTTGACCTTTGCACCCGCGCCGCGGGAATCCGCGTTCAAGCCTGTACCGCACCCCGCCGCGCCCGTCGGGAGGTCATCGCAAACCCGCAGGCACTATCTCTCGTCAACTCCCGTACAGCAACTTTGCACGGACGTGCAAAGTTGCGACCAAAAGCGTTTTTTCTCTTACACCGGGCGCGGCGCGTTCTCTTTTTGGCGCTGACAAAAAGAGAATGGGGGGCGCATCCCCCGTGGAAACGGCCCCCTGGCGGGAGCCAGTCTCCCCGGGCGGTTGATAAGCGCCTCTACACCTCCGCCGGAGGCATTTCCGGCACTGAAAAGAGAAACCTCTCCTGAAAGGAGTCAATCATACACATTATGCAGGACAAGATCATCGTCAAAGGCGCCCGCGCCAACAATCTGAAGAATATCGACGTCACCATCCCCCGGGACAAGCTGGTGGTCATGACGGGCCTCTCCGGCTCCGGCAAGTCCTCCCTGGCCTTCGACACCATCTACGCCGAGGGCCAGAGAAGGTATGTGGAGTCCCTCAGCTCCTATGCCCGGATGTTCCTGGGCCAGATGGACAAGCCCGATGTGGACTATATCGAGGGTCTCAGCCCCGCCATCTCCATTGACCAGAAGACCACCAGCAAGAACCCCCGGTCCACCGTGGGCACGGTGACAGAGATCTACGACTACCTCCGCCTGCTGTGGGCCCGGGTGGGCACCCCCCACTGCCCCAAGTGCGGCAAGGAGATTCGCCAGCAGACCATTGACCAGATCATCGATCAGGTCCTCTCTCTGCCGGAGGGCACCCGCATCCAGGTGATGGCCCCCGTCATCCGGGGCAAGAAGGGTGAGCACGCCAAGATCTTTGAGGACGCCAAGCGGTCCGGCTACGTCCGGGCCCGGGTGGACGGGAATCTGTACGAGCTGGACGAGGAGATCAAGCTGGAGAAGAACAAGAAGCACACCATCGAGATTGTGGTGGACCGGCTCATCATCCGTCCGGATATCCAGCAGCGGCTGACGGACAGCGTGGAGACCGCCTCCGGCCTCACCGGCGGGCTGGTGGTCGTCAACCTCCTGCGGGAGGAGCGGGATCTGACATTCTCCCAGAATTATGCCTGCGAGGACTGCGGCATCTCCATCGAGGAGCTGACGCCCCGGATGTTCTCCTTCAACAACCCCTTCGGTGCCTGTCCCACCTGTACGGGTCTGGGCAGCCAGCTGAAGGTGGATCCGGAACTGATCGTGCCGGACAAGTCCCTCTCCATCCTGGAGGGGGCCATCCAGGCCAGCGGCTGGAACAACATCCGGGGGGACGGCATCTCCCGGATGTACTTCGACGCCCTGGCGAAGAAATACCACTTCTCCCTCACCGACCCCTGGGAGACCCTGCCGGAGGACGTGCGGAGTATCATCCTCTACGGCACCGGCGGGGAGAAGCTGGAGCTCCACTACGACCAGCCCCGGGGCAAGGGCGTGCTGTATCAGCCCTTTGAGGGCATCTGCAACAACGTGGAGCGCCGCTACAAGGAGACCCAGTCCGATGCCAGCAAGCGGGAGCTGGAGGAGCTGATGGCCGAGTGCCCCTGTCCCACCTGTAAGGGAAAGCGGCTGAAGAAGGAGTCCCTGGCGGTGACCGTGGGGGACAAGGACATCGACGCCCTGACCCGGATGTCCGTGGTGGACGAGCTCCAATGGGTGGACCGGCTGGAGCTGACGCACCAGCAGCACCTGATCGCAGACCGGATCCTGAAGGAGATCAAGTCCCGGCTGGGGTTCCTCCAGTCCGTGGGCCTGGGCTATCTGACCCTCAGCCGCAGCGCGGGGACCCTCTCCGGCGGCGAGAGCCAGCGGATCCGCCTGGCCACCCAGATCGGCTCCAGCCTGATGGGGGTGCTGTATATCCTGGACGAGCCCTCCATCGGTCTGCACCAGCGGGACAACGACAAGTTGCTGGCGACGCTGCAGAACCTGCGGGACCTGGGCAACACCCTGCTGGTGGTGGAGCACGACGAGGACACCATGCGGGCGGCGGACTACCTGATCGACATCGGTCCCGGCGCCGGCATCCACGGCGGCGAGGTGGTGGCCGCCGGTACACCGGAGGAGGTCATGGCCAACCCCAACAGCCTGACGGGTCAGTATCTCTCCGGCAAGAAGAGGATCCCCGTGCCGGAGACCCGGCGGCCGGGCAACGGCAAGAGCCTGAAGGTCATCGGCGCGGCGGAGAACAACCTGCGGCACATCGACGTGGAGTTCCCCCTGGGGACCTTTACCGTGGTTACCGGCGTGTCCGGCAGCGGCAAGAGCTCCTTGGTGAATGAGATCCTGTTCAAGAAGCTGGGCGTGGAGCTGAACCGGATGAAGGTCCACCCCGGCAGGTGCGACCGGATCGAGGGAATCGAGTATCTGGACAAGGTGGTGGACATCGACCAGAGCCCCATCGGCCGGACACCCCGGTCCAACCCCGCCACCTACACCGGCCTCTTCAATGACATCCGGGACCTGTTCGCCTCCACTCAGGAGGCCAAGAGCCGGGGCTACGGCCCGGGGCGGTTCAGCTTCAACGTCCGGGGCGGCCGGTGCGAGGCCTGCTCCGGCGACGGTGTGCTGAAGATCGAGATGCACTTCCTGCCGGACATCTTTGTGCCCTGCGAGGTGTGCAAGGGCAGGCGGTACAACCGGGAGACCCTGGAGGTCCGCTACAAGGGCAAGAACATTGCCGATGTGCTGGAGATGACCGTGGATGAGGCGGTGGAGTTCTTCGCACCTCTGCCCAGAATCCGCAACAAGCTCCAGACCCTGTGCGATGTGGGCCTGGGGTATGTGAAGCTGGGCCAGCCCTCCACGGAGCTCTCCGGCGGTGAGGCCCAGCGGGTGAAGCTGGCTACGGAGCTCAGCAAAATCGCCACCGGCAAGACCATCTATATCCTGGACGAGCCCACCACCGGCCTCCACACCGACGATGTGCGCAAGCTCCTGGAGGTGCTCCAGCGGCTGGTGGACAGCGGCAACACCGTGGTGGTCATCGAGCACAATCTGGACGTTATCAAATGTGCCGACCACCTGATCGACCTGGGTCCCGAGGGGGGAGACGGCGGCGGCACCATCGTCTGCACAGGCACGCCGGAGGAGGTGGCCGCCTGCCGGTCGAGCTTCACGGGCCGGTACCTGAAAAAGCTGCTGGAGCGGTAAGACCGCGCAAAAAGGGCCTCCGCTGTATGCGGAGGCCCTTGTCTATGGGGCGTCAATTCCAGAAGTTCGGAAACAGCAGCTCCGAGATCACCTTCACCAGCAGCAGGAGCAGCACGACCACCACCGCAGGCCGGACGATTTTGCTGCCGTTCCTGATGGCCAGGCCGGCGCCCAGATAGTGTCCCAGGATGGAGGCCAGAGCGGCCGCCAGCCCCACACCCAGAACGACGGTCCCCGCCATCAGGGCGGAGCACACACCGCCGATGTTGGAGGCCAGGTTGATGACCTTCACTCCGCCGGCCGCGTGGCGGGTGTCCATCTTGCCCAAGTGGATGAACACCAGCATCAGAAAGGTGCCGGTGCCGGGGCCGTAGTAGCCGTCATACGTCCCGATGAGCAGCGCGGCGGCCCAGACGATGGCCGCCTGCCGCCGGGGCGGGATGGGGGCCGGCTCCTCCGGCCACGTTTTGGTCCGCAGGGTGAAGAAAGCCACCACCGGCAGCACCGCCAGCAGCAGATACTTCAGCACCACATCCGGCGTATGAAGCTGCAGCTGGGTCCCGCAGACGGAGCCTGCCACCGCCAGCCCGGCGGCAGGCAGGAACAGCCGCCAGTGAACGTACCCCTGGTGGATGAAGCGGGCGGTGGAAAACGCGGTGCCGATGCAGGAGGAGAGCTTATTGGTGCCCAGAACAAAGTGGGTGGGCAGGCCGGAGAAGGCCATCAGGTATATGGGGACGGAGATAATGCCGCCGCCCCCGGCGATGGCGTCCATAAAGCCGGCCAGAAAGACGCCGCCGCAGATCAGAAGGACCACCCACAGGGGGAAGCCGTCCAGCGTGGTTTCCGTGAAGAGAGTGAGGACCGAGGCTGACATATATGCACCTCCCGGAGTGAATTTGACAAAATCTCTATCAGTATACCAGCTCCATAGGCCCCTGGCAAGAGCAGAAGCGCCGCAATTTTGCTGAAATTCCCGCATCTCCCCGAAGAAATGCCGCCGGAACGGTTGTTTTTCCGGCGGGCGTGTGATACTGTGAAACAGGCGGGGCGGGATCGCCCGCGAAAATGCTCAAAGAAAGTTGAGGATCACCTATGTCAAACATCAAAAACGTCGCCATGATTACCGTGTGCGGACGGCCCAACGTGGGCAAGTCCAGCCTGACCAACGCCCTGGTGGGGGAAAAGGTGGCCATCGTCTCCAACAAGGCACAGACCACTCGGAACCGCATCTACGGCGTGGTGAACCGGGAGGACACCCAGTATATCCTGCTGGACACGCCCGGCCTCCACAAGCCCAAGTCCGCCCTGGGGGACTACATGGTGAAGGTCGTCACCTCCAGCCTCTCCGACGTGGACTGCGCCCTGCTGCTGGTGGAGCCCATCCCCCATGTGGGCGGCCCGGAGCAGGCACTCATCGACCGGATCCGGGAGGAGGAGATCCCCTGCATCCTCTGCGTCAACAAGATTGACACTGTGGAACCGGCGGAGCTGCTGCCGGTGATCGCCGCTTACAACCAGGCATGGGACGGCTTTGATGCGATCATCCCCATCTCCGCCCACACCGGCAGCGGCCTGAAGGATCTGATGAAGGAACTGCGGAAGTATGCCCAGGAAGGCCCTCAGCTGTTCCCGGACGGGATGACGACGGACCAGCCGGAGCGGCAGGTGATGGGGGAAATCCTGCGGGAGAAGCTGCTGCTGTGCCTGGACAAGGAGATCCCCCACGGCACGGCGGTGGAGATCACGAAGTTCTCTGAGCGGGACAGCGGCGTCATCGACGTGGACGCCACCATCTACTGTGAGAAGGCCAGCCACAAGGGGATCATTATCGGCAAGCAGGGGGCCATGCTGAAAAAGATCAGTTCCCTGGCCCGGCAGGATATGGAGAAGTTCATGGGCACCAAGGTGTATCTGGAGACCTGGGTGAAGGTCAAGGAGAACTGGCGGGACAACGTGAATTACGTGCGGTCTTTCGGCTACCGGGACGAATAAGGAGGAAGCGTGCGGTCTCCGGTATTCCGCAGGCTGCCGTGCGGGGAGTGAGAATATGAGACTGGTATTGAGCGACACGGCACTGCCAACCGGACTGCCGGTCCGGGAGGACTGGCACTATGTGGACCTGAGCCAGCTGAAAATCGCGGACTGTATGGGCTGCTTCAGCTGCTGGGTCAGAACGCCGGGGCGGTGCGTGATCCGGGACGACGCTGTAGGCGTATATCCCCTGATTGCCCACAGCGACCATGTGATCTATGTCAGCCGTCTCTTCTGCGGGTCCTATGACGTACCGATGAAGACCATGCTGGAGCGGGCCATTCCCATCCAGCAGGCGTTTATTCGGATACACCACGGAGAGACGCACCATATACAGCGGGCGGTGGCGGAGAAAGACGCGGTGATTCTGGCCTATGGAGATACCGGAGACGAGGAGCAGGCGCTCTTCCGTCTGCTGGCGGCCCGCAACGCCCATAATATGCTGTTTCGGAGCTGGAGTGTCCGCTTCCTTCGGGAAGAGGAGCTGGCCGGGGCCATTAGGGAGGAGGTACGCGCATGGGAAAGCTCCTGATCGTCAATGGGAGTCCCCGGGCGCCCCGTTCCAACTCCCGGAGGTATATCGAACAGTTTCTTCCGTGTTGGGGAGAGACGGCGGACCAGTATACCGCGCTGAGGGGTGGACCGCTCTCCCCAGAGGACTGTACGGATCTGCTGCTGGTGTTCCCCCTGTACGCAGACGGCATACCGGCGGTGCTGATGAGGACCCTGAAGGAACTCGCAGTATGGAGGGGAACGGCCCGCCCCAGGATCCACGTACTGGTGAACTGCGGCTTTCTGGAGCCGGAGCAGACCCGGCCTGCGGTAGAAATGGTGCGCTTTTTCTGCAAACGATATGGATTTCCCTGGGGGATGGCGCTGCAGATCGGCTCGGGAGAGGCGATCTTGAATACGCCTTTTTCCTTTCTGGTGCGGCGGGGCCTGCGCCGCCTGGCCGCTGGTATGCGGGCGGGACGGAGCGAGGTGCTGTCGGTGCGGATGCCGCTGAACAGGCGGATGTTCGTCTGGGCCTCCGGCCGGTACTGGACCGATTACGGCGCGAAAAACAACATCACCGCCGGAGAGATGCGGACCATGGAGATCGAGGGAGGCTAGAGATTTCCAGCCATAAAAATCCGACAACATTCGCAGACTACTCCTGGGAGGAGGTCTGCGGAATGGACACACAAAGGCTTTGGGAGTGCTTCTGCCTCACCGGCGAACCGCTGGTGTACCTGCTGTATCAGGCCGCTCTGGACCAGGAGTCCGGCGGCGGGATCAGCGCATAGAACGGAGGGCGGACGCTCTCCGTACATAAGGAGGGAGCGCGTTGGCCGAGCGGGCCTATATCGTGACAAAGGGCGTGGTCCTGCGGGAGACGGAGACGAAAGAGGCGGATAAGATCCTGACGCTGCTGACAGCGGACCGGGGCAAGATCTCCGTCATCGCCCGGGGCGTCCGGCGGAAGAGCTGCAAGTACGCCGCCTGCGCTCAGCAGCTGGTCTATTCGGAGTGGACCCTCTATCAGAAGGGCGAGTGGTACTACGCCAATGAAGGAGCCACGGCGGAGCTGTTCAACGGCCTGCGGACGAATCTGGAGGCGCTGGCCCTGGGCTGCTACTTCGCGGAGCTGACAGAGACCGTCACGGCGCCGGAGGTCCCTGCCGGGGCACTGCTGCCCCATCTGCTGAACGGGCTGTACGCCCTCTCCGCTTTACAGAAGCCGCCGGCACTGGTGAAGCCCGCCTTTGAGATCAAACTGCTGTGCTTGGCGGGATATGAACCTTTGGCGGACAGCTGCGCCTACTGCGGCCGGCCGGACCCGGAGCAGCCCCTGCTGGACGTGGTACAGGGCATCCTGCGGTGCCGGAGCTGCGGCGCGAAGGAGAGTGCCCTCTCCATGCCCCTGTGCCCGGATTCCCTGGCGGCCCTGCGGCATATCGTGTACGGGGACCCCAAGCGGCTCTACTCGTTCCGGCTGACAGGCCCGGCGCTGGAGCGACTCTCCGCGGCGGCGGAGGCTTTCGTGGCCGCCCAGCTGGAGCGGGGATTCCGGACGCTGGAATTTTACAAGAGCCTCCAGCCGCCGGAAGAGTTGTCGAAATAAGATACATTTTGTATTTCTTTTGCTGATTTATACGAAACGGAGCGGAATATGACAGAATTTGTCCTCGGCTCCTACCGGCTGGAGGTGGACGTGGAGGCCACCCGGGCCTGGTATGGCCGTTACGGTAACGCTACCGGGGGCTGCGGCTGCGCCTACTGCCGAAACTATGCTGCCGCAGTTGGGGTCCTGCCGCCAGAAGCAGCAGCGTTTCTGGAACCCCTGGGGCTTAACCTCCGCAGGCCCGGAGATATTGGCGACTATGGTCCCCGCCAGGGCGGGCGGTGGTATATGCCCATGTGGCACATTGCAGGCCGCCTGCTGGAAGCGGGGGAGGGAGAGCTGCCCGTTGCCCCCGGCGTCACCGCCGGGTTCGCCACAGATATGGGACCGTTCCTCCGGAACTTCCCGGAGCCCTGCTTCCAGTGCTGGCTTTCCGTGACCCTGCCCTGGGTGCTGGAGGAACCGGCAGATGAAGCAGCTGACGACAGGGACGATGAAGTGAAAACCCTTGACAGGAGAACCGAATCATGAGTGACCTATTTGACAAATCCATCCGCACCCTGGAGCTGCCCCGGGTGCTGGAGCTGCTGAGCGAGCAGGCTGTCAGCGCCGAGGCCAGGCAGCGGGCCCTGCGCCTCCGGCCGGAGACGGAAGTGGAGGAGGTGCTGCGTCTGCTGGACCAGACCGATGCGGCCCGAAATCTCATCGGCCTGCGGGGCAGTCCGTCGTTTTCCGGCGTGAAGCCGGTGGCGGAGGCCCTGGACCGGGCGGACCGGGGCGGCGCCCTGAACACTCGGGAGCTGCTGACCATCGCGGATCTGCTGACCGCCGCCCGCCGGGCCAAGGAGTACTTCAACGACGAGGCGGCGGAGAAAACCGCCATCGACCACCTGTTCCTCTCCCTCCACGGCAACCGCTTTCTGGAGGAGAAGATCAAGCGGGCCATCCCGGACGAGGACACCATCGCCGATGCCGCCAGCACGGAGCTGGCGGACATCCGCCGCCACATGCGGGCGGCCCAGGCCAAGAGCCGCCAGATCCTTCAAAGGATCATCTCCTCCCCCAGCTATGGGAAAATTTTGCAGGAGACCATCATCACCCAGCGGGACGGCCGCTTCGTGGTGCCGGTGAAGGCGGAGCACAAGGGCGACCTGCCGGGACTGGTCCACGACATCTCCTCCACCGGAGCCACGCTGTTCGTGGAGCCTATGGGGGTGGTCCAGGCCAACAACGAGTATATTGAGCTGCAGGCCAAGGAGCAGAAGGAGATCGACCGCATCCTGGCGGAGTTCTCCGCCGAGGCTGCCGCCCACCGGGAGGACATCCAGTGGGACTACGACACCCTGGTCCACCTGGACCTGATCTTCGCCCGGGGCCAGCTGAGCTACAAGATGAACGCCGTGCGGCCGGAGGTCCGCCGGGACGGGGCCATCCATCTGCGCAAGGCCCGCCACCCCCTGCTGGACCCCAAGACGGCGGTGCCCATCGACATCGAGCTGGGGGACACCTTTGACACCTTGGTCATCACCGGTCCCAACACCGGCGGCAAGACCGTGACCCTCAAGACCCTGGGCCTGCTGACGCTGATGACCCAGTGCGGCCTCCACATCCCGGCGGCGGACCGGAGCGCCGTGTCCGTCTATGAGCGGGTGCTGGCGGACATCGGCGACGAGCAGAGCATCGAGCAGAGCCTGTCTACCTTCTCTGCCCACATGGTGAACATCGTGGAGATTTTAAAAGAGGCGGATCGGCACAGCCTGGTGCTGTTTGACGAGCTGGGGGCCGGCACGGACCCGGTGGAGGGCGCGGCCCTGGCCATCGCCGTCATCCAGCACGTGCGGCGGCTGGGGGCCAAGGTGGCCGCCACCACCCACTATGCGGAGCTGAAGACCTTCGCCATGACTACGGCAGGGGTGGAGAACGCCTCCTGCGAGTTCGACGTGGAGACGCTGGCGCCCACCTACCGGCTGCTGATCGGCATTCCCGGCAAATCCAACGCCTTTGCCATCTCCCGGCGGCTGGGGCTGCCGGAGGACGTCATTGCCGCCGCCCAGGAGCAGATGAGCGGGGAGAGCGTCCGGTTCGAGGACATCCTGACCCAGCTGGAGGAGAAGCGTCAAGCCCTGGAGAAGCGGGAGCAGGAGGCGGACCGCCTGCTGCGCCAGCGGGAGGAGGACGCCAGGCGTGCCCGGGAATTCCGGGAACAGATGGAGCGGGCCAAGGAGAATGCCCGGAGCCGGGGCGAGGCGGAGGCCAAGCGCATCCTCCGGGACGCCCGGACGGCGGCGGACCAGGTGTTCCAGGAGCTCAGCGAGATGCGGAAGGCCCAGGCCAAGGCCGAACGGATGCTGAACGAAAATGAGGCCCGTGCGGCCCTCCGCCGCACGCTGAACGAGGCGGAGGAGGCCGTGTCCCGTCGCGACGCCCGGCAGGAGCCCATCCCCAAGCCCAGCCGCCCCATCCGGGCGGGGGATCTGGTGGAGATCCCCGGTGTCAAAACGCCGGCGGAGGTAGTGTCCGTGGGCAAGGACGGCACCTTGCAGCTGAAAGCCGGTATTTTGAAGATGAAAGCCAAAGTAGACGAAGTGCGTCTCATCGAGGATGACGAGCGGGCCGCCAGGAAGAAGACGCCCTCTGTCACCATTCGCCAGAACGCCGACCGCGCCCTGCGGGCCTCTGCCGCCCGGGAACTGGACATCCGAGGGATGGAGACACTGGAGGCGGAGAGCGTGGTGGAAAACTTCATTTCCGCCGCCGTCATGGGCAAACTGGAGACCGTAACCATCATCCACGGCAAGGGCACCGGGGCCTTGCGGAAGGCCGTCCACGACATCCTCCGCCGGAATAAGGCTGTGAAGAGCTTCCGCCTGGGCGTCTACGGCGAGGGCGAGAGCGGCGTCACCGTGGTGACGCTGAAGTGAGCCGGAGCCTGTCGCCGCGGTGCGGCATCAGGCGTCCTGCGCGGCGGGACCTTGGAGTGTGAGGGCTCTGCCTGACCGCCCCAATTAAATGCGGGATTCCTGTGGGGTGCTCCCCATGGGGGCGGCGAGCCCGGCAACACTGAAATGAGGGGGTTGACATGGCACTGACCTTTCGATTTGCACAGGAGACCGACACGCTCCTGATCCTGCAATTCATCCGGGAGCTGGCCGACTACGAGCACCTGCTGGACCAGGTGGTGGCCGATGAGGCCACCCTCCGGGACCAGCTGTTTGAAAAGCGCCGAGCCGAGGTCCTCTTTGCCCTGGAGGACGGGGCAGAGGTGGGCTTCGCCCTGTTTTTTCAAAACTTCTCCACCTTCCTGGGCCGGGCGGGCCTGTATCTGGAGGACCTGTATGTCCGGCCGGAGCACCGGGGAAAGGGATATGGCAAGGCTTTCTTCCGGCGGCTGGCGGCCATCGCCGCGGAGCGGGACTGCGGCCGCCTGGAGTGGTGGTGCCTGGACTGGAACACCCCCAGCATCGGCTTCTACAAGTCCCTGGGGGCGGAGACCATGGAGGACTGGACCGTTTACCGCCTTACCGGACCGGCATTGCAGAGGCTGGCAGAACCGGAATCTCCGGTTGCGGAAACCGATGAGATTTGATATACTGGAGTCACACTAAAACACACATTCTGGAAATTGCACAATGAGGTGATTTTATGCAAGAGCTTGCAAAGCAGTTCCACATTGCCTGTGCTCAGGGGGATATCGGCCGCTACTGCATCCTGCCCGGTGACCCGGGCCGGGTCCCGGCCATCGCCGCCCTGTTTGACGACGCCAAGCAGATCGCGTATAACCGGGAGTTCAACGTCTGGACCGGCACCCTGCTGGGGGAGAAGGTCACCGCCTGCTCCACCGGCATCGGCGGTCCCTCCGCTTCCATCGCTATGGAGGAGCTCCACAAATGCGGTGCCGACACGTTCATCCGCACCGGCACCTGCGGCGGTATCGATCTGAACGTCCAGTCCGGCGACGTGGTGGTGGCCACCGGCGCCATCCGGTATGAGCACACCAGCCGGGAGTACGCCCCCATCGAGTTCCCGGCGGTGGCGGACTTCCAGGTGACACACGCCCTGGTGGAGGCCACCAAGAAGCTGGGCTTCCCCCTGCACACCGGCATCGTCCAGTGCAAGGACAGCTTTTACGGCCAGCACGACCCCGCTGCCTCGCCCGTGTACTACGAGCTGCAGCAGAAGTGGGAATCCTGGAAGCGGCTGGGCGTCAAGGCCAGTGAGATGGAGTCCGCCGCCCTGTTCGTGGTGGCGGCGGCTCTGGGCTGCCGGTGCGGCTCCTGCTTCCATGTGGTGTGGAACCAGGAACGGGAGGCCGCCGGCCTGGACCAGAAGATGAGTGAGGACACATCCTCCTCCGTGAAGGTGTCTGTGGAGGCCCTGAAGCTGCTGATTGAGGCGGACCGCAAGGCGAGCCGGTAATTGGCTGCGTTTTTGAAAAAAGATGCCCGGAAATTTCCGGGCATCTTTTTTGATTCCCCATTGACAAGTTTACTTGGTATATGGTATGCTCTGCTTGTAAAGAAAACTTGGTAAAATAAAAAGCAAACTATGCAAAATGGCTTCGGCATGGATCGGGAGGAGATCCTGCGGCACAGCCGGGCGGCTGGCGACTGGTTCTGATCCTGAGTCTGCTGCTGGCGGGAGCCGCGTTGTTGAATCTGGCCGTTTATGTACGGGGCATACTGGGATGAGAGGCAGGCCCTATGGCTTGGCAAAGAAAGAAAAGGGAGAACGCTATGGAAAAACAGGAAATTCTGGAGAAGAGCCGGCGGGAGAACCAGAAGGGTGACGAACGGGAGCGGACCATCCGCATGGAGGGGGAGTCCTTCAGCCTGCTCTTCGTGTTTTTGATGGGCCTGATTCTGCTGACCTGGAAGCGGGTCCATGGGCTGCCGCATGAGGATGTGCTGACCATGTTCTGGACGGCCTGCGTGGCCAACCGGGTCTACCGGCTGGCCCGGCGGCGGAATACCTCCGACATCGTGACGCTGCTGATCTCTCTTGCGTTTTTAATCTGGAATCTGGTAAAATTCTTTCAAATGGCCTGAGAGGAGGTAGCGCATGGACCGGGATGAGATTTTGAAAAAGGCTCAGGCGGGGGCGATTGGAATGGACGAGCGGGAGCAGCAGGTACTGGGGCTGTCCTTCGGTATCGGCGGGATCCTGATGGTACTGCTGTGTGTCATTCTCGCCATTATACGGCTGGTGAACGGGCAGGATGCCTATGACTACACGGCCATCGTGTTTCTGTATCTGGCGGGCGCAGAGCTGCATTTGTATTGGAGGACCCGGCGGCGGGGCTTGGCGTTGCTGGCGGCGGCCTGCGGCCTGGTGTTCGCGGGCAACCTGGCCGTGTTCCTGCTGGGGTGAGCGCCATGGACGATCAGCTGATCCTGAAAAACCGGCTGAAGGTGGCCCGGGCGGAGAAGGGGCTGTCCCAGACCCAGCTGGCGGAGCTGGTGGGCGTGTCCCGCAACACCATCAGCTCCATTGAGACGGGGCAGTTCAATCCCACCGCCAAGCTGGCGCTGATTCTCTGCATCGCCTTGGACAAGAAGTTCGAGGAACTGTTCTATTTTGAGTGAGAAATTAGGAGTTTGGGTGTCCAGCGGCGCTGACCGGGGCAAATCATCCTGCCTGCGGCGGAGCACAATCCTTCCGCATCCCTAACTGACGGCCGGTCGTTCCGGAGAGAGGAGAGATCTCTGTGGAGAAGGAGAAAATTCTGCAAAGATACCGCCAAGAGGGCGTGGACGAGGGCCGGGAGGAGGTCAACCGCCGGGGAGACGACGCGGGCTTTTACGCCATGTGTGTCCTGGCGCTGCTGTTGATGATCTACCAGGCGTTTACCGGGCAGGTATTTGGAGACGTGGCGGCGATGCTGTTCGTGTTTTGCTCCGTGGGGGCCTTTGCCCGGTACCGGACTGACCGGGACCGGTCCGCTCTGGGCATGGGCATTTTTACCGGCGCTCTGTGCCTGGGATGCCTGGGATGGTATCTGTGGCACACGCTGTAAAAAAGACAGGCGGCGCTGGAAAGCGCCGCCTGCTTGCTTACCGCTTCCGCACCGGGTAGCAGACCTCGGTGACAAATTCTTCTGGGTTCCGGGTCTCGTGGGGACTGACGTGGTAGATGTTGAAGAACAGTCCGTCAAAGGCATAGCCGTTGTCCTCTACCCAGGATGCCACCGCCTGATTCACCTCGCCGATCTGGCGGTAGGGGCCCTGGAAGGTGGCGGAGGCCACTGTCACCGGCGGGATGGTTTTGAATTTGACGTGCTCGGTGTCAGGGTATGTGCCCTTCACCGTCTTTTGGATCTCCACATCCACATCTGCCTCTTTGTACTCCCCGTCGTGGTAGACGCTGATGCAC
>NZ_CAKVVF010000001.1:18293-49296 GCF_934833455.1 Oscillibacter sp. KLE 1728 | reverse complement strand
AAGGTCACCCCCATGCTGATCGAGGCCATCAAGGCCGCCAAGGCTGCGAAGTAAGGCACCCCATCTGGAAAATGAGAGAGCCGCCCGGGAGGGCGGCTCTCTTTTGTGATCCGGAGCGCAAATTATCTCTTGCATTTTGCCCTGTCGGCAGTACAATAAAAAGAGGCAGAGCCGTGCCGCTGTCCCGGCGCGGCTTATATACGGAGCGTTTTGCGCGAAAGAGAGGAACCACTATCATGAAGCTTTCCAAAGAAGAGATCAAGGCCATCATCCCCCACCGGGACCCCATGCTGCTGGTGGATACCGTGGAGGAGATGGAGGCAGGCGACCACATCGTGACCACATTTTTTGTGGACCCGGCCCGCGAGATTTTCAAGGGCCACTTCCCCGGTGAGCCGGTGCTGCCCGGCGTGTACTCTGTGGAATGCATGGCCCAGACGGCGGATATCCTGCTGCTGTCCGCGGAGCGGTATGCGGGGAAGATCCCCCTGTTCTTGGGGATCAATAATGTGCGGTTTCTGAAGAAGATCCTGCCGGGAGATACCATCGAGATCCACGCCAAGATGGCTTCCGAGCGGGTGGAGAAGGCCATTGCCACCTGCTCCGCCGAGGTCTACAACCACGGCGAGCTGGCGGTGACCGGCGACGTGACGCTGGCCATGCGCTGAGTGCCCGGAAAAGACGGGCGCCCCGGGAAATATCCCGGGGTGCCTTGCGTTCATTTGATGTCCACGACCTGCAGGCGGTCTCCATCCACGGTGAATCTCACCTCCTGCCCGGCGAAGAGGAAGCCGTACACCCGGTCCGGGTCCTGCTGATACCGGGGACGGGGATCCAAGGCCAACACATCCCGCAGGGCCTCCCGCCGGTCCGGAGGCAGTTGGTCCAGCAGGGCGGGTGGGATTTCCACCTCCAGCGTGGGACGCGCCGGCTCGCTGGCAAAGCCGCCGGCGGCCTCCGGGTGGCAGTCCCCGTAAGGGAGGTAAGGCTTGATGTCCAGGATGGGGGTGCCGTCTACCAGGTCTGCGCCACGGACATGGAGCACCGGGCCCAAGGCGTCCGTGTACGCGATGTGGTCCAGCCGCACAGAGGAGAGGCCGATGGGATTGGGCCGGAAGGGGGAGCGGCTGGCAAAGACTCCCACCCGCTGATTGCCTCCCAGCCGGGGCGGCCGGACTGTGGGGGACCATTCCGGCCGCTGGGACTGGTGAAAGGCCCAGATCAGCCAGATGTGGGAGAATCCCTCCAGCCCCCGCAGGGCGTCAGGATTGCGGTAGGGCTCCTCGAACACCACGGCGGCCTCCAACGCGTCCACCAGACCGCTCTGACGAGGGACGCCGAACTTGGAGCCGAAGTCGCTGCGGATGCGGGCGATGGGGCGCATTTCAAACGAATCAGACATGAGGATTCTTCCTTTCTGCGGCAGGTATTTTCTCCATTATACCGGATTTTCCCGGGAAAACCAAGAAGAAAGGGTAAGGCCCCGGTGCAATGCACCGGGGCCTTCGCAGACCCGTATCAGTAGTGGATGACGGCCTCCGGGTGGTACACCAGGCACCAGGCGATGCCGAAGAACACCAGCGCTGCGGTGACCAGGACGAAGCAAAGCACCATGCCCACCCAGTCGTAGCGGATTTTCCCGCCGGAGCGGCTGGCCAGCAGCACCTCCACGCCCAGACAGACCAAGATCAGGGGCGAGAGCTGCAGGGCCAGGGTCAGATCCAGGGAGGGGAAGAACATGCTCACCAGCATCAGCGCACCGCAGATCACCAGCACGGCGCCGAAGGTGAAGGTGCCCACCCGGCGCTCCCGGGCCGGACGGGATTCCGGCGTCTGCTCAGGGCTGTTCATCACGGTGGGCCTCCTCTCCCTCCGGGGCGTTTCCCGCAGCGGAGCGGTCTGATGCAACGTCTTCCGCCCTGGCCTCCGCCGGATCGGCGGCGCAAGCCCCGGCCGCGCTGGAGGCAGGCGGCGCAAAGGGGGGGATCTCGTCGTCAATGGGCGTCTTGTCCTTGGGGCCCCGGATAAACCACAGGCCCAGCAGGATCACCAGCACGGTGATGACCAGGCGGGGCAGGCCATAGCGCAGCAGTCCGTAGAGCCACTCCCCGAACCAACCGAAGAAGAGACCGCCCAGCTGGCTCAACAGTATGTCGTAGAGCATATAGACGCCAACTACCACCAGCGCCCAGCCGATGAGACTGTGACGCTTGCGCAGCAGCTCTCCCAGCCGTTTGCTGTCCATATCGGACAGGCCGAAGAGGAAGGCGTCCTCCGGCGCGGTGCCGGCGGCCAGCTGGCTCCGGAGCGCATAGCTGTCGAAAAAGGCATACAGCCAGATCACCGGCAGAAACAGCGCCAGTGCCCCCAGAAAGAAATAGGTGGAGGCAAAAAGGATCAGGCAGAAGGCCAGCAGCAGGGACAGGCCCCGCTTCATATAGCCCTGATACATCTGTCCGCAGCCGGAGAGGCAGGAAGAGATGAAGAGCAGGAATCCATTTCGATGGGTCATGGGTGTGTACCTCCTTGTGTCAGATCATTCCGCGGCGAGACGCCGAAATTGTCAAATAGGCCGGAGAAGCCGGAGAGGGCCTCCTCCCACGCCTGTGGCCAGGCGTCGGTCCACTCTGTCAGGGCAGTGCCCGCCCGCTCCAGAAGCGAGGGCGCAGTGGAATGCACCCGTCCGGACAGGTTTCCGCTGCCCCACAGCAGCGTCAGGGCCAGGGTCACTGCCGCCGCGGCCGTGGCGTACCGGCTGACGCCAAGCTGGACGGCCCGCTGCCGGATCCGGCGCCGCAGGCTCTCCCGGCAGGAGCGGGCGGGGGTCAGCATCGGTCCCTCAGACAGCAGCTCTGTGTACCGCTGGAGGCACTGGTCGCAGTAGGCCAGATGTTCCGCCAGCTCCAGGCGGTCCAGCTCCTCCAGGCAGTCCCCCCGGACAAGGGCGGTCAGGGCCGCGTCCGTCAAATGCCCGTCAGGGCGAAAGCATGTCATCGTTCCCACTCCTTTCCAATGCCTCCCGAAGCATCCGCTTGCCCCGGGACAGCTGTGTATGGATGGTCTTTACCGGCCGGCCCAGCGCCAGGGCCGCCTCCTCCGGTGTCTTTTCCTCCAGCAGGCACAGCCGGCACACCGGCTGGTAGGGCTGGCGCATATGGAGGATCAGGTCCCGGATTTCAGCTGCAGCCGACCTGCGCAGGACCGTCTCCTCCGCAGGGGGAGACAGCCCCGGCGGGATATTGTCCTCTCCCGGCAGCAGGGTGTGGCGCTGATAGGCGCTCTGTAAGTAGTCCTTGGCCTTGTTGGTAGCCACGCGGCACAGCCACTGCCGCTCATAGCCGGGAGGGATGGCGTCCTGGTGGAGGTAGGCGGACAGGAAGGTCTCCTGGGTCAGGTCCTCGGCCGCGGCAGCGTCCCGCACCAGCTGGAAGCAGACCGTGTAGACCAGCCGCTCATACTGGACCACCAGCTGGGAAAAGGACGCGTTTGTCAGTTTGTTCACGCCGTGCCGCCACCTCCTTTTGTCGTCCGACATCTATCATACGGGACTGCGGGCCGGATTTCTTCAACATCTCCAAAAATTTTTTGGCACGGTGGTGCGCCTCCCATTGTAGCTGCCATGCGGGAAAAATACAAGGGTGGGCGCAGGCGCTCTGCAAGGCGCGATGGACGCTGCGGAAGAAGTTGACAAGCGGGGGCGGAATGGGTATGCTGAAAGGGAGATCTGAAAATGGAGGAATGGAGAGAATGATGCGTGGGGAACTGCTGGTAGCCGTGGTGGACGGCCAGGGCGGCGGCATGGGCCGGGGCCTGGTGGAGGCTGTGAAGAAAAAGTGGCCCAGTCTCCATGTGCGGGCGCTGGGGACCAACTCTCTGGCCACCGCCGCTATGCTGCGGGCGGGGGCGGACGACGGCGCCACCGGCGAGAACGCCGTGGCGTTCAACGCCCGGCGGGCGGATATCCTGCTGGGGCCCATCGGTGTGCTGACGCCCAACGGCTTGCTGGGGGAGGTCTCTCCCCGGATGGCGGAGGCCATTGGCGGCAGCGAGGCGGTGAAGATTCTGCTGCCCTCTCAGCGATGCAGCATCCGGCTGGCCGTGGGGGAATCCCAGCCGCTCCAATTCTATCTGGACCAGGCAGTGCGCCTGCTGGGTGAGGAGCTGCAAAAGCGGGGCGCCGGCTGACGCGCGCCGCGGCGGGCCGCCGCAGTTTTGAGAGAAGAGAGGAAAAAATCATGGAACAGACAAGACGGGACAGCTTTCGGTCCCGCTGGGGATTCAAGCTGGCCTGCATTGGCTCCGCGGTGGGGATGGGGAACATCTGGCTGTTTCCATCCCGGATGTCCGCCTACGGCGGGGCCACCTTCCTGATCCCCTATGTGATCTTTGTGGTGCTGATTGCCTCCACCGGCGTCATCGGCGAGATGGCCTTCGGCCGGGCCGCATCCGGCGGACCCGTGGCGGCCTTCGGCACGGCGGCAGAGAGGCGCACAGGCCGGCGGGGCTGGGGCGAGGCTCTGGGCCTCATCCCGGTGGCGGGCTCTCTGGCCATGGCCATCGGCTATTCCGTGGTGGTTGGTTGGATTTTGAAGTACGCCGTGGCGTCCTTTACGGGCGCTGCGCTGGAGAACCAAGGGGTGGAGGCATTCACCGCCTATTTCAACACCGCGGCGTCCTCCTGGGGCAACACCGGCTGGCAGGTGGCCGCTATGGCGGGCACGCTGCTCATCATGGCCCTTGGCATCGGCGGCGGCATCGAGCGGGCCAACAAGGTGATGATGCCCCTGTTCTTCTGCCTGTTCGTGGGGCTGGCCATCTACATTGCCACCTTGCCCGGCGCGGCGGACGGCTACCGCTACATCTTTGTCCTGAAGCCGGAGGGACTGCTGGACCCCATGGTATGGGTCTACGCTCTGGGACAGGCGTTCTTCTCTCTGTCGGTGGCAGGGAACGGCACCCTGATCTACGGGTCCTACCTCTCCAAAGAGGCGGACGTGCCGGAGTCTGCCCGGACAGTGGCGTTCTTTGACAGCATGGCCGCGATCCTCAGCGCCCTGGTCATTATCCCGGCCATGGCCACGGCGGGGGAGACCCTGACCCAGAGCGGCCCTGGCCTCATGTTCATCTACCTGCCCAACCTGTTCCGGGAGATGCCGGGAGGCCGGATCCTCATGGCGGTGTTCTTTGTGGCGGCGCTGTTCGCCGGGGTGACGTCCCTGGTGAACTTGTTCGAGGCTCCCACCGCCACCCTGCAGGAGAAGCTGCACCTCAGACGGGGGACTGCTGTGGCGGTGATCGGCGTCGTGGGCCTGGCCGTGGGGCTGTGCATCCAGGGCATCGTCTCCGGCTGGATGGATGTCTGCTCCATCTACGCCTGTCCCATCGGCGCGCTGCTGGCGGGGGTGTTCTTCTACTGGGTGCTGAAAAAGGAGGACTGCTTGGTTCAGGTGAATCTGGCCCGGCGGCGCCCTCTGGGCCGCTGGTTTTACCCGACGGCAAAATATCTGTACTGCGGCGTGACGGTACTGGTCCTGATCCTGGGCGCTGTGAACGGAGGAATCGGCTGATATGCGGGAATTTTTCAGAGAGATCGTCCACGCTCTGGAGGAGGGGCGTCCGGTGGAGCTGGTGAGCATCGCCGCCTCCGACGGCTCCACCCCCCGAGGGGCCGGGGCCATGATGGCGGTGTTCCCCGGCGGCGGGATCACCGGAACCATCGGCGGCGGAAACGTGGAGTTCGAGTGCCAGCGCCTGGCGGCGGAGCTGCTGGAGCGGGGGGGCGACGCCCTGCGGCAGTTCCGCTTTACCCTGGGAGACGCCGCCAGCCTGGGCATGGTCTGCGGCGGGGGAGTGACGGTGCAGTTCCAGTACCTCCCCGCGGGAGAGCAGAGGATCATCGCCGTTTTGCGGGATCTGATCGAGGCGGACGGCGGAAACCGGGACACCTGGCTCCTGCGGCGGATCGAGGGGGAGCAGGTGACGGCCATGGGCCTGGCAGACCGGACCGGGCCCCGTCATCTGGATATCCTGCCGGAGGAGCTGGAGCTCCTGTGCGGGAATCAGGCGGTCTTTGCCCGGAAGTGGCTGTCCATCCCGGTGGTGAAGGCCGGGCGGACCTATCTCTTCGGCGGCGGACATGTGTCTCAGGCCCTGGTGCCGGTGCTGGCTTCCCTGGGCTTCCGCCCCGTGGTGTACGACGACCGGCCGGAGTTCGCGGACCCGGCGCTGTTCCCCAAAGCAGAAAAGACCCTCTGCGGGGACTTCGCCCGGCTGTCCGAACAGGTGACGGTGACGCCGGAGGACTATGTGGTGGTGATGACCCGGGGCCATCAGGCGGACTACGAGGTGCTGACTCAGGTGCTGCGCAGCGGCGCCAAATACCTGGGCTGCATTGGCTCCAAGAGGAAGCTGGCCCTGTGCCGGGAGCGGCTGCTGGCGGCGGGGTTCACAGACGAGGAGTACGCCCGCCTTCACGCTCCCATCGGTTTGGCCATCGGCGCCCAGACGCCGGAGGAGATTGCCGTGTCCGTGGCCGCAGAGATGATCGCCGTGCGGGCGGGGCTGGAGAACGGGCTCCGGCGCCCCCTGGGGTGACTTCCAACAGAAATCCCTTCCAGAGTGGGGAGAGTTCTTGCAAACTGCGGCGGCATCATGATACAATAGAGGAACTCGATAGAAAGAGGTGTCGCCCATGGACCGGATCAGCAAAGCCAACTACTACCTGGATATCGCCCAGACCGTTCTGGAGCGGGCCACCTGCCTGCGCCGGGTCTATGGGGCCATCATCGTGAAAAACGACGAGATCATCTCCACCGGCTACAACGGTGCGCCCCGGGGGCGGGCCAACTGCGTGGATCTGGGCTACTGCTCCCGGGAGGCCATGCAGGTCCCCCGGGGAGAGCGGTATGAGCTGTGCCGCAGCGTCCATGCAGAGGCGAACGCCATCATCTCCGCCTCCCGGCGGGACATGGTGGGCGGCACGCTGTACCTAGTGGGCCGGGACGCCCGGACCGGGGAACTGCTGGGAGATGCCACCTCCTGCTCCATGTGCCGGAGGCTGGTCATCAACGCCGGGCTGAAAGAGGTGGTGATCCGCCGGACCGCCACGGCGTTCGACGTGGTGGATGTGGCGGACTGGGTGGCGGAGGACGACCTTCTGGCACCCCGGGACGCCGCCATTCTGGACAGACAGTGACCCGCCCGGCGGGATATCCGGACTGCGGAAAGGAAGACACTTGGTGAAAACAGGACTGCTGACCTTTTACCATATCCATCACTACGGCGCCATGCTGCAGGCTTACGCCACGGAGCGGGCGGTGGCGTCCCTGGGGAGCGAATGCGAGATCATCGACTACTACGTGAACCAGGACAATACCCTGTTCCAGCGGCCCACTGGCCTGGGAAGCGCCGCCCATGACGCCCACACCGCCCTGCACTATGGCCCGCTGAAGGCCCGATACGAGCGGTTTGAGGCATTTTCCCGGGAGAATCTGAACATTTCCGGCCGCCGCTACCAGAGCCTGGAGGAGCTGCGGCAGGCGGAGCTGCCCTACGATGTGCTGCTCTCCGGCAGTGACCAGATTTGGAACCCGAAGATCTTCCCCGACGGCCGGTTCGACCCGGTGTTCTTCGGGGCCTTCTCCCACAAGCGGAAGATCGCCTATGCCCCATCCTTCGGCATCCCCCGCATCCCGGACGGCATGGAGGAGGAGCTGCGGACCTATCTGGAGTCCTTCTCCCACTTGTCCGTCCGGGAGCGGCAGGGGCAGGGCATTGTCCGGGACATCACCGGGAAGGACGTGCCGGTGGTGCTGGATCCCACGCTGCTGCTGGAGAGAACGGATTGGGCGGCCGCGGCCAGGGACGGAGGCGCGGGCCGGGGCTATATCCTCTGCTATTGCATCAGCCGCCCCGACGCCCTGGCACCCTATATCCGCCGCCTGGCGGAGGAGACGGGGCTGCCGGTGGTGCAGCTGTGCGGCGTACGCCAGAAGGTCCACCCCAAGGCCCGCTGCATTCTCAGCGCCGGTCCGGCGGAGTTTCTGGGTCTGTTCCGGGATGCCGCCTATGTGTGCACCAACTCCTTCCACGGAACGGTGTTCTCCGTCCAGTTCCAAAAGCCCTTCTTTACGGCGGTGGCACCGGCAGAGATGGCTGCGCCGGAGAGTTCCCGGACCTTCAGCCTGTTGAGCCGCCTGGGACTGGGGGAGCGGATCATCGGCAAGGGAGATACCGCGGACCTGACGGCGCCCATCGACTGGGCGGCGGTGGGGGAGCGGCTCGGCCGGGAGCGGAAGTTGTCCCTGGACTATCTGCGCTGCGCCCTGGAGGATCGGCCCCATACACCGGAGGAGGCGCCTGTCAAGGCAGAGGAACGGCCCTTGCCCCATTTGGCAGACCACACCCACTGCACCGGCTGCACGGCCTGCGCCAGCGGCTGTCCCAAGGACGCCATCACCATGGAGCGGGACCGGGAGGGCTTTGCCTATCCGGTGATCGACGGAGCGGCCTGTGTGCGGTGCGGGCACTGCACGGCGGTGTGCCCCGTCCTGCGGGAGCGGCCTCAGAGCTCCATGCCCGCTGTATTCGCGGCCTGGAATAGAAACGATGAGATCCGAAGAGACTCCACCTCGGGCGGCGTGTTCACCCTGCTGGCGGAGTATATCCTGGAAAGCGGCGGCGTGGTCTTTGGCGCCGCCTTTGACGGCAGCCAGCATCTGCGGCACACCGCCTGCTTCCGCAAGGAGGAGCTGTGGCGCCTGCGGGGCGCCAAGTACGTCCAGAGCGATCTGGAGGGCGTCTTTCGGGAGGTGCGGCGCTGGCTGGACCAGCGAGCAGTGCTGTTTTCCGGCACACCCTGCCAGGTGGACGGGCTGTACCGCTATCTGGGCGGACGGCCGGAGAATCTGACCACCTGCGACCTGGTGTGCCACGGCGTGCCCTCTCCCGGCGTGTGGGAGGACATGGCCCGGAGCCTGGAGGCGCGCCGGCAGCAGCCGCTGCAGGCGGTCCGTTTCCGCAACAAGGTCGCCGGATGGAAGGACAGCCATTTTACCGCGGTCTACGGCGACGGCACCGTGGATACCGCGCCGCTGTTCCGCACGGAATACGGCCGGGCCTTCGGCCGGGCGCTGTTCCTGCGGCCCAGCTGCTACCGCTGTCCCTACGCCTCCATGACCCGGGTGGGCGATCTGACACTGGGGGATTTCTGGGGCCTGCGGCCGGATGAGCTGCCGGACCAGCAGGAGAAGGGGATCAGCCTGCTGTTGGTGAACACCCCCCACGGCAGCCACATTTTTGACCAGCTCCCGCTGGCCAAGCAGCCATTCCCGCCGGAACGGGCCATTGCCGGAAATCCCCGGCTGGCATCTCCCATTCCCCTGCCGCCGGAGCGGACGGCATTCTTTGCCGCCTACGCCCTGGAGCCCTTCGACCAGGTGCGCCGGGAGTTCTGCCGCCTGCCGCCGCTGCCAGTACGGGCCGCCGGCCGGCTGCTGTCGCCGGAGGTCAAGGCGGCCATCCGGAAGAAGCTGAAGTAAGCACTGTCTCCACCGGAATCCAGGCGTGTATCGCCCGTTTATAACAGAAGGAGGATCTTTCAAATGAAACAGTACGAATGCGATCTCTGCGGCTATGTGTATGACGAGGCCGCCGGCGATCCGGACAACGGCATCGCCCCCGGCACCAAGTGGGAGGACCTGCCCGCCGACTGGGTGTGCCCCCTGTGCGGCGCCGGAAAGGACGAGTTCACCGCTAAGTGAAAAGAAGTCCCGCGTCCAACGGACGCGGGACTTCTTTTTTGCGCAGAGTGGCATCAGATGCGGGAAGAGGCTATCCGGCCCTTCAGTGCGGGGACTCTGGGCAGGACCCGCAGCAGCAGGGAGCCCAGAATGAAGCAAGCGGCGGCCTCGCCGATCCCCACGGTCAGGGAGTTGAAGGCGAACGCGGGCCAGAAGGCGGCACCCTCCTGGGTGGAAAACCAGGCGATCTCCGCACCTACCAGCACCATATTGCAGATCACCGGCGGCAGGGGCGCCAGCGCCCTGTGATGGAGCTTCGATGTCCAGAGCGCAGCCAGCAGGGTGGCCGCCGTACCCACGATCCAGTCCAGAGGAATGGGAGAACCCAGGAGGTTGGCCAGGAAACAGCCGACGGTAAGACCGGGGATGGCCTCCGGGAACAGGAAGGGCAGGACCGTCATGGCCTCCGCCACCCGGAACTGGATGCCGCCATACTGGGGAATGGGCAGCAGCAGCGTCAGGGCGGCGTAAATGGCGGCGATGATACCGGCAGCGGCCATCTGCTGTGTGGTGAATCTGGGTTTGGACATAAAAGAAAGACCTCCTTGAATGATGTCGGAGGCCTTTGATACGAAAACGCAGCAAAACGCCCGTGGTAAGGTACGGGCAACCTCCATTTTTTTGTTTAGAGAACGGCGATTGACGAAGACCGCCGAACGAACGCCCAGTGTCGGACGCTTGGACAGGGAGATGGCACCTGTCGAAATAATATTATATCACAAGCTTTCAAAAAAGGGAAGAGGGACGCCGCAAAAAATTTTGGCGTCCCTTCTGCTTTTTTAACCGGGAATCACGTGGACCAGAATGGTTCCGTCGGCCTCCGCCTCCTCTGCGGTGGCGGCGCCTGCAATGGCCAGCCCCTGCTGTTCCAGCTGCTGCAGCAGAGCGGTATATTCGGCGGCGGTCAATTCGTAGACCAGAGTCCCGTCCGATTCAGAGATGGGCGTATAGCTGTCCAGCAGGCTTCCGGCCTCCTCCGCCGTCAGCGTCAGGCTGGGGGATTGGATCGCGAAGGTGGCCGGGGCCGTCTCCGGCACATCGGCAGAACTCCCTTCCCGGGGCAAAATGCTGCTTTTGGAATCGGAGGCGGGAGCAAGCTGGTCCTGTGTGCCGGGCGCAACGGTATCCGCCTCCGGCGCGATTGCCTCAGACACAGTGGAATCCGGGACGTCTGCCGTGTCCTCGTCGGACTGGGTTGCATAGGCCGTGGCGGCGGTGTCCTCCTCAACGCTGTCCACGTTGGGCACAGCGGCCTCTGCTGGGGCCGCAATCTCTGCATGGGATTCCGGATGGTCCGTCACAGCGGTGCCGCCGGGGCGGGGCAGGCCGGAGACGGCCAGCACCACGACGGCACAGCAGGCGGCCAAGGGGAGCAGCGTCTTTGCCCACCGGGGTCTCCGGCGCTTCCGGGGGGCGGCGTCCGCCCGGATGGCAGCCATCACGCCTGCGGCGAAGCCATCCGGCACAGGGGTATCCTCTGCCTCGGGAAACGCGTCCCGTATGGCCAGCGCGGCCTGGACATAGGCCCGGCAGCCGTCACAGGTATGCAGATGCTCCCGCACCCGGGCGGTTTCCTCCGGGGAAAGCTCTCCGTCGATATAGGGGTCCAGCAGGGCCGAAAACTCCTTGCAGTATGTCATTGTCAGCCCTCCTTTTCTGTTCCTTTAGACGCCGGCAGCGGAGAAAAGTTCCCGCTTTTCAGCAAAAAATTCCGCAGCTGTTTCCGGGCCCGGCTGATCCGGGATTTCACGGTGCCCACATCCAGAGAGAGGGAGTCCGCGATTTCATCATAGCGCAGCTGGTGAATCTCCCGGAGGATCAGCACCTCCCGGTGCTCCGGGGACAGGGCGGAGAGGCCCCGCTCAATCTCTTCCCGCAGCTCCTGCCGCTCCGCCGCGTCCTGGGGAGAGGGCGCCGGATCGGGCACGTCCAGATTCAGCTCCTCGTCATCCAGGGAGGGGCCGGCCGAGGCCCGGCGGCGGCCATCACGCCGCAGCAAGTCCACGCAGGCGTTGGACACCAGCCGGTACAGCCAGGTGGAGAAGCTGGCCTCTCCCCGGAAGAATGCCAGCCCCTGCCAGGCGGCGAGAAACGCCTCTTGGGCGGCCTCGGCGGCATCCTCGGGATTCCCGCACATCCGCAGCGTCAGGGCGAACACCCGTTTCTCATACAGATGGACCAGCGCCTCGAAGGCGTCCATATCCCCGTCCCGGGCGGCGGAGACCAGCTGCTGTTCCCGCGATTGCTCGTTCATCTCAAATCCCTTTTGATTCCTTTCGTCACCCGATACACGTCTTCCAGCGTGTTCATCTGCACGATCTGTTCCTTGTAGTAGCCGGAGTGGGACACGCCCTTCAGATACCAGCAGTAGTGGCGGCGGGCCTCCAGCACGGCTACCCGCTCGCCCTTGGACGCGGCGGCCAGCTCAAACTGCCGTACCGCTGTGTCGCACCGCTCCGCAAGCGGCGGCAGGGGCGGGATGGGCTTGCCCTCCAGCGCGGCTTTGGCCTGCTGGAACAGCCAGGGGTTGCCGAAGCACCCGCGACCGATCATGGCCATGTCCGCCTTGGTGTGCTGGAGAATGCGGACCGCGTCCTCCGGCTTCCAGATATCGCCGTTGGCGATCACCGGGATGGACACAGCCTCCTTCACCGCCCGAATGCAGGTCCAGTCCGCCTGACCGCTGTACACCTGGGCCCGGGTCCGGCCGTGGACCGCCACGGCGGAGGCCCCTGCCTGCTCCAGGATTCTGGCGAACTCCACGCAGTTGCAGCTGCCCATGTCCCAGCCCCGGCGGAACTTGGCGGTCACCGGCACAGAGACGGCTTTCACCACTGCCTCCATGATGCGTCCGGCCTTTTCTGGGTCCTTCATCAGGGCGGCCCCGTCGCCGTTGTTGACGATCTTGCCCATGGGGCAGCCCATGTTCAGGTCCACCACATCCGCCCCGGAATGCTCCAGGGCGATCTGGGCTGCCTCTGCCATGCAGACCGGGTCACTGCCGAAGATCTGCACTGCCGCAGGGTGCTCCCCGGGAAACTGCTGGAGCAGGGACAGGGTCTTCTTGTCGTGGTAGCACAGGGCCTTGGAGGAGATGAGCTCCGTGATGGTATATCCCGCCCCCAATTCCGCGCAGATCTGGCGGAAGGCGACGTCCGTGACCCCGGCCATGGGGGCCAGGGCCAGGGAGGAGTTGATGGTAAGCGTGCCGATGTTCAAGGCGGGCCGTCCTTTCCAATGAAAACATGATAGTTTATCATACCATATCCGGCTGTAAAAGTCCACTATGGGCATCCAGCCCGGAAATGGCGCGGCTTTCTTTTCCCGACGGGATTTTTTCCACACAGCCTGTAAAATAGTGGAAAAAACCAAAGAGGCCGTGGACTTCACGGCGGAATACAGGAGGGACAAGCTGTGGGGCACAGGGACATGATATGGAGCCGGCACCAGCCGGCACAGCTGCTGGCCTGGGGCATCCGATTTTTTTTGGCGGCGGCGCTGACCGCCACCCAGACGCCGGGGGATTACGCGCCCTTTGCCCTGGGGTGCGTGGCGGCCTGTGGGCCAGGGGCAGGAGGGATCGCCGCCCTGCTGGGCGCTGGCGTGGGAGCGGTGCTGTTTCTGGACTTTTCCGGTGCGCTGCCCTTTTTGGCCGCTGCGATTTTGATCTTTACCACCGCGGCGGCCTTTCAGGGGCTGAAGCTGCTGGAGGGACCGCTGTTTCACCCTCTGGCAGGGGCGGGACTGTTTCTGGCGGTGAGCGGCATCTACGTGCTCCAGTCCTTGTCCCCTCTGCGAAACCTGGCGCCCTGCCTTGCGGCGACGGCCCTGGTAGGCATCTCCGCATGGTATTATCAGCCCCTGCTGCAGGCCGGAGGGGAGCGGCCGGAGCCAGATAGTCTGCTGTTTCTGGCAGGCTCCATTCTGCTGGCGCTGGTGGACGTAGAACTGGCCGGTGTCTCCGTGGGGCGTTCACTGTTGTGCCTGCTGCTGGCCTACACCGCCTATCAGCGGGGGGCCATGACCGGGGTAGCCGCCGGACTGGGGGCGGGCCTGGCGGCGGACTTCTGTTCCGGCCGGGGCGGCGTCCTCTTCGGGGCGGCCTATGGTCTGGCGGGCCTTCTGGCTGGGAGCCGCAGCAGCGGAAGGCGGATCTGGGCGGCGCTGGCATTCTGGGGAGCGGCGGCCCTGGCCGCCCTGCCGGCGGGCCTCTCCACGCCCCTGCTGCCGGAGGCCGCGGTGGGAGCGGTCCTGTTTTTGATGCTGCCGGGCCGGGCCTTCGGCGGCAAGCGGGTGATGCGGGGAGAGACACCGGAGTTTCCCGCCGCGCTGGAGGGGATGCGCGCCCAGCTGACCCGGATGGCCGCCGCCCTGCGGGCCCTGTACGACAGCATGGGCAGGGCAGCCCCGGTGTCCACGGAGGAGAACCCGGCGGTGGTCTTTGACCGGGCGGCAGAAAAGGTGTGCCGGGGCTGCGCCCTGTGCGAGCTCTGTTGGCAGAAGGAGTACACCGGCACCTTCAACGCCCTGAACGACGCCACGCCCTTCCTGCTGGAGCGGGGGCGCGCGCTGGCCAAGGACTTTCCCAGCTACTTCGCGGACCGGTGCATCCACCTGCCGGACTTTCTCACCGCCGTCAATGGGGAGCTCTCTGCATTCCTGCTGCGGCGGCAGTACCGGCGGCAGCTGGAGGAGACCCGCCGCAGCGCCAGGGGCCAGTACGCCCAGCTCAGTGAACTGCTGACCGCCACCGCTGCCGGTTTGGGGGAGGTCCGTGCCACAGCAGGGGAGGCGGATCTCTGCCGCATTGGCGCGGCTCTGCGGCCCAAGGAAGGGGAGACGGTCTGCGGGGATACGGTGGTCTCCTTCCGCACGGAGGGAGGGCTTCTGTGCCTGCTGCTGGCGGACGGCATGGGCAGCGGAGAGGCAGCCCGGCGGGAGTCCGCCCTCACCTGCCGTCTGTTGGAGCAGTTTTTGCAGGCGGGCATCGAGCCGGAGGCGGCCATGAAGACCCTGAACGCAGCCATGGCCCTGCGGGGCGCGGAGACCGGAAGCTTCACCACCATTGATCTCATCACCTGCAGACCGGAGACGGGGGAGGCGGCCTTCTTCAAATACGGCGCGGCCCCCAGCTATGTGAAGAAGGGGGGCACTGTCCGGCGGATCACCGGCGGGACCCTGCCGGCGGGTCTGCGGGGCGGGGCGGCGGCTCCGGATGTGACCCGTGCCACACTGGAGCCGGGAAGCTTTGCAGTAATGGTCAGCGACGGGGTGGCAGACCCGGGCCGGGACGAATGGCTTCAAAACCTGCTGGCCGGCTGGGATGGAGAGGATCCGCAGACCCTGGCGGGACTGATCCTCAGCGAGAGCGTCCGGCGGGAGAATCTTCAGGACGACTGCGGGGTTCAGGTGCTGTATCTCAGCCGGGAGAGCGGTGTGAAAAAGGTGTGAGAGGCGGTATAAATTTTCCCGCGCTGAGACAAAATGGAACCATCTAAATTCTGTGAGAGGCAGGAGGCGTAAAGCGGATGGTGAAAGGCATTTCCAGACGGGTCGTGGTGGTGGATTCCCCGGACCAGCGTTTTTTTGAGCAGGCGATCTTCATCGTGCGGAACGATGCGGCCGGCGAGGGCGTCACCGCCCGGGAGCTGGTGGAGGAGGCCCGCCGGGTGGCGCGAAACTATGCCGGCGGAGACCATGGGCGGTTCAGCCGGATCTGGCGGGATCTTTCCCCGGCGGTCTACACCCTGATGGGCGCTGCCGGGATCGGCTTGGTGTGGCTGACGGTGTGGCTGATCTGAAAACAGCGCGGAGTCCGATTCCGGACTCCGCGCTGTTTCATGGAGGATCAAAGGGCAGGGAAGGTGGGGACCCCATCTGCGAAATAGGTCCGGGTGGCGTCTGCATCCGACTGGATCTGGGCCCGCAGGGCGTCCAGGGAGTCGAAGCGCACCTCCTGGCGCAGATGCTCATAAAACTCCAGCCGCAGCTGTTTACCGTACAGGTCCCCCTGGAAGTCCAGGAGACAGGCCTCCACTGTGATGTCCGAGCCGTTTTGAACCGTGGGGCGGGTGCCCACGTTGGTGACAGCGGCGTAGCAGGAGCCGTCCTCCAGTGTGGCCCGGGTGGCGTATACTCCGTGGCTCGGCACCAGCACATGAGGCGGAATGACGAGGTTGGCAGTGGGGAACAGTTGGGAGGAGCCGATGCCCCGGCCGTGGCGGACTGTGCCTGTCAGGGTGTGGGGGTGGCCCAGGAAGCGGTTGGCCCGGCTGATCTGCCCCAGCTCCACCAACCGGCGGATGTAGGTGGAGCTGACGGTGATGCCTGCCACCTCCACCTTGGGGATGATGTCACAGCCCAGGCCCAGCTGGGCGCACTTCTGCGCCAGCAGCTCCGGTGTGCCCTGGTTCCTGTGGCCGAAGTGGTGATCGTGTCCCGCCACCAAATGGACCGCGTGGTAGCGGCCCACCAGGATCCGGACAATAAAGTCATCCCAGGGCGTGGTCATCATCTCGCGGTCAAAGGGGACCATCAGCACGTCCTGAATGCGGTACAGCCGCCGCACCAGGTCCCGCCGGTCCTCCGGGGAGTTGATGAGGGGACAGGGGACGCCGGTGACTACTTCCTTCGGCGGGCGGTCAAAGGTGAATACCGCGGGGGTACAGCCCCGCAGGGCGGCCTCCTCAGCGGCCCGGCGCAGCAGGGCGCCGTGCCCCAGGTGGACTCCGTCAAAAAAGCCCAGGGCAATGACTCGTTCTTTCATGGTTTACGCTCCAAAGAAATTCTTGATGGACGTCAGCGTTCCGCCCGCAGCCCGGGACAGGCACAGGAACTGCCGGTCCCGGCTGTATACGCGGTAGATGCCGTCCGGTGTGCCCGGCAGGGGGATGGGATTGCCGCAGCGGACCCGTTTCTCCAGCAGGCCGGATGTCAGAGGCAGGGCCGGGTACTCTGCGAAGAGGCTGTCCGTAGGCAGCAGGAGCGCTGTACCCTGTGCCTGGACTGCCTCCAGCGTCACTGCCTGGTCCAACCTGAAGCCGGCCGCCATGGTGCGGCGGAGGGCGTACAGCGTCCCGCCGCAGCCCAGCTGTCGGCCGATGTCATGGCAGAGGGTGCGGATGTAGGTGCCCTTGGAGCAGCGGCAGCGGAGCAGGTAGTCCGTTCCGCTCTCCTGGGCCAGTAGCTCCAGCTCGTAGATGGTGATGCGGCGGGGCTTCCGTTCCACGACCTGTCCCTTCCGGGCCAGGTCGTAGAGTTTCTGCCCGCCTACCTTGACGGCGGAGTACATAGGGGGGATCTGGTCCTGCTCTCCCAGAAAGCGGGGCAGCAGCGCTTCCAGTGCTGCCCGATCCGCCGTGACGGGACGGGTCTCCAGCGTGGTGCCGGTGACGTCCTGGGTGTCCGTCACCTGGCCGAGCCGCAGACCGGCTACATATTCCTTCTGGCCGTTCTCTGCGAACTCCACCCCGCGGGTGGCCTGCCCCACAAAGACCGGCAGCACCCCGGTGGCCATGGGGTCCAGCGTTCCGCCGTGTCCCACCCGCTTTTCGTGGAAGATGCCCCGCACCTTGGCGCAGACGTCCATGCTGGTCCAACCGGCGGGCTTGTCGATAATCAGGATACCACTGGGCATAAAAACCTCCTCAAGGGCAGCAGACCGCGGCCCGCTCAGCGCTGATAGTCCGGCACCACCTGCGCCACGGCAGCCAGGATTCGCTCCCTGGCCTCAGCCCAGGGGGCCTCCACCGTGCAGCCTGCGGCGGCCGCGTGGCCGCCGCCGCCCAGCAGCCGGCAGGCCTCCGTGGCATTAATCCGGGGACCGGTCCGCAGGGACATCTTCCACACATCGGGCCGCAGCTCCCGCATGGTGATGGCGCAGTCCACGCCCTCAATCTGGGGACCCAGAGCGGAGAGGTCCTCCGCATCCGTTTCCGAGGCGCCGATCCGCGCCATCAGGGAGAGGGGCACGGACAGCACCGCCACCCGGTCTCGGTCGTAAAACGTACAGTCGTTGAGGATGGCGGCCTCCAGCTGCATCCGCCTGCGGCTCTTGGTGCGGAAGAACACCTTGTTGACGGTCTGATAGTCGATGCCGGTCCGCAGCAGCGCGGCCGCCACCGCATGGGTCTGGGCAGTGGTATTGGCGTAGGCAAAGCAGCCTGTGTCCGTGGAGACGGCCACATACAGCGGAAGGGCCATCTCCGGCGTGATGGGGCCCAGATCGGACAGAATGTCGTAGATTAGCTCTCCGCACGCGGCGGCTTCCGGCCGGACGATATTCTCTCGGCCAAAGGACTCAAAAGAGGGATGGTGGTCAATGGCCAGATCCACCCGTTCCGCGTATGGTCTGGCGTTCTCCGGGAACAGGCCCACCGTGGCGATGTCCGTGGACACCACCTTGTCCGGTGTGAAGCACTCCGGCGCCTCGTAAGGGCGGAAATAGGGGGCGGTGGTGTCTGTCAGCTCCGGATTGGGCAGCAGAAACGCTGTCTTACCCAGAGACCGCAGTCCTGCGCACAGGGCTGCGGCACAGCCCACCGTGTCCCCATCCGGGCGGACATGGGTGAGGATCAGAATATTGTCAAAGGTCCGCAGCAGCGCCGCGGTCTGGGGGACCGTCAGCATGCTCATTCCTCCGTTTCGCCGGCGTCCGGGTCGTCCCGGGCTTCATCCTGCCGCTCCACCTGGCGCAGGATCTCCAGGATGTGGGCGCCGTGCTGGATGGAGTCGTCGGCGATGAACTGCAGTTCCGGCGTGTATCGCAGCTGCAGGGCCCGTCCCAGCTCCCGCCGCAGGAAGCCGCCGGCGGATTTCAGGCCCTTCAGCACGTCTTTCTCCTGGTCCTTGTCCAGAACACTGATATAGACCCGGGCGTATCGCAGGTCGCTGGTGGTGTCCACCCGGGTGATGGATACCATACCCACCTGGGAGACACGGGGGTCCTTCAGACGGCGGAGCTGGTCCGCCAGCTCCCGCTGGATCTCCTCGTTGATCCGGCCAATTCGATTGCTTGGCATAGAGAGATACCTCCTTATGGGAGTTCATTGGAATTGCGCTTGGTTGGAGCGCTTATATGGTCAGGGTAATGCAGGTCTGCTCCCGCTCCGCCATCTGCACCAGGGCGTCGGCGTCCAGATCTGCCAGCGGGCCCGTCAGGCGAAAGGCCCGGACCCGGATATCGCTCACCCACAGGTTCCACAGCTCCACCTGTTCACCGGGAATGCAGCTCTGCCGCAGATAGTCCCGCAGCAGGGCGGCGTCCTGCTCCGTAGCACGCAGGTCTAGCTCATAGCGATGGGGTTTCATGGACAGCTCCAGGTTGTCCACCGCAGGGCGGTAGTAGACATGGGGCTGAACAGAAAATCCTTCCTCCTCATACCGCACGCCGCGGTGGAAATAGACCCGGCGGGTCTGGGCGGCATACAGCGGAAGGGGATGATCGGCGCAAAGCAGGATCACGCGGCTCATAGGCGCTCCTTCTGAAAAAGCAGGGCGGGCGTTTACGCCCGCCCTGCCGGCTATTGCAAGTATGGTTGATGATTGCGATCTGATGAGGCAGGCCCATTACCGGGGAAGCTGTTCATGGTAAACACCTCGATGATACCGCACGCCCTATGAAATGGGTTTCACAGGAACTCTGAATCAGACATCCTCGGCGGGCAGAACCAACCGCGACACGCTTGGGCGCACTGCCGTGCGGGGCCGCTCTGCGGCCCGAAAGGGCGTCGGAGAGGCGGTATGCAGCGTCAGGCCCAGCACATTACCGCGGAATCTCCTCCATGGTAAACGCCTCGATGATATCGCCCTCTTTGATGTCGTTGAACTTCTCCACGGTCAGGCCGCACTCGTAGTTCTCAGCGACCTCCCGGGCGTCGTCCTTGAACCGCTTCAGGGAGGCCAGAGAGCCCTCGTGGATCACGATGCCGTCCCGGACCACCCGGACGGAGCAGCTACGGACGATCTTGCCGTCCTGGACGTAGCAGCCGGCCACGGTGCCCACGCTGGAGACCTTGTAGGTCTGGCGGACCTCCGCGTGGCCCAGCACCACTTCCCGGTACTTGGGGGCCAGCATGCCCTTCATGGCCGCCTCGATCTCATCGATGCAGTCATAGATGACGCGATACATCCGCATATCCACGTTCTGGCGCACCGCGCCGTCCCGGGCGGCGGCGTCCGGCCGGACGTTGAAGCCCACGATGATGGCGCCGGAGGAGGCAGCCAGCATCACGTCGGACTCGTTGATGGCGCCCACGCCGCCGTGAATGACACGGACGGTCACTTCGTCGTTGGACAGCTTTTCCAGAGAGGCCTTCACCGCCTCCACACTGCCCTGGACGTCGGCCTTGACGATCAGGGCCAGCTCCTTGCGTTCGCCGGCCTGGATCTGGTCAAACAGGTTCTCCAGAGAGACCTTCTGCACCGGTGCGGCGGCCTTGGCCTTCTCCTCGGCCTTGCGCTGCTCCACCAGCTCCCGGGCCATGCGCTCGTCGGCCACGGCGAAGAAGGGGCTGCCGGCAGAGGGCGCTTCGGAGAGGCCCGCGATCTCTACGGGCACGGAGGGGCCGGCCTGGGTGAGACGGGCGCCCTTGTAGTCCATCATGGTCCGGACACGGCCCACGGCGGTGCCGGCGATGATGATGTCGCCCTGCTTCAGTGTGCCGTTCTGCACCAGCAGAGTGGCCACGGGGCCCCGGCCCTTGTCCAGCCGGGCCTCAATGACGGTGCCCTTGGCAGACCGGTTGGGGTTGGCCTTCAGCTCCGCCATCTCAGCGGTGAGGGTCACCATTTCCAGCAGGTTCTCGATGCCGATCTTCTGCTTGGCGGAGATCCTACAGCAGATGGTGTCGCCGCCCCAGTCCTCTGGTACCAGGCCGTACTCCGTCAGCTGCTGAAGCACCCGGTCCGGGTTGGCGTTCTCCCTGTCGATCTTGTTGATGGCCACGATGATGGGGATACCTGCGGCCTTGGCATGGTTGATGGACTCCACGGTCTGGGGCATGATGCCGTCGTCCGCTGCCACCACCAGAATGGCAATGTCCGTAATCATGGCGCCGCGGGCCCGCATGGAGGTGAATGCCTCATGGCCCGGCGTGTCCAGGAAGGTGATGGGCTTGCCGTTCACCTGCACCTGATAGGCGCCGATGTGCTGGGTGATGCCGCCGGCCTCTCCGGCCGCCACAGAGGTGTGGCGGATGGTATCCAGCAGGGAGGTCTTGCCGTGGTCCACGTGACCCATGACCACCACCACGGGAGCCCGGGGCACCAGATCCTCCGCCTTGTCCTCGTGGTCGTCAATCAGCCGCTCCTCGATGGTGACGACAACCTCCTTCTCCACCTTGCAGCCCATCTCCTCGGCGATGATGGCGGCGGTGTCGAAGTCAATGATCTGGCTGAGGGAGGCCATAATGCCGTTCTTCATCAGGCACTTGACCACCTCTGCGCCGGTTTTCTTCATGCGGCTGGCCAGTTCGCCCACGGAGATCTCATCGGGGATCATGACCTTCACAGGGGCCTTCTTGGCGATCTCCAGCTGGAGCCTGCGCATCCGCTCTGCCTCGTCCTGCTTGCGCTTGTTGGAGAAGGTCATGCCGCCCCGGCGCTGGTTGTTGGTGCGGATCTTCTCCTTGCCGCTGCGCTGCTGCCGCTGCATCCGAGCGCCCCGCTCGCCGCCCAGATCCTCCAGCCGCTCGTCATACTTGGCCAGATTCACGTCGCCGCCCTTGCGGGTGTCCACGATCTTCCGCTGGGGCACCCGGGACACCGGCTGCTGCGCCGCAGGCTTGGAGGCGGCGTTCTGCTGCTGGGGCTGCTGCCGGCCACCCTGGCTGCTCTGCGCGCTCTGGGCAGGCACAGACTGCCTGACCTGCTGGCCCTGGGCGGGCGCGGCGGCCTTGCCGGCGGGCTCTGGCTTTTTGGTGGCCGGTTCCTTCGCAGGCTCCTCCTTGTAGGTGTCGGCGAAGATCACCTGGATGCTGGAGACCGGATTGTGCTGCGTCAGGTATTCAAAGATCAGAGAGAGCTCCTGATCTGTCAGCGCCTGCATGTGGTTTTTGGGAGTCTCGGCGTATTTCGTCAGGATCTCCGTGATGGTCTTGGTGGGAAGGCCGAAATCCTTCGCCACCTCATGGACTCTGTATTTCTCAATACCCAATAGAAACACCTCGTTCTGCTCCAACCCGAGGGCTGGGAAATTTTTTCAAATAGCTGCCGCGGACACATGCCGCGGCGGCGCGGTCCGTCAGCCTTCCTTTTTCTTGCGGAAGGAGCCTTTGCCCTTTTTCACCGGGCGGCTGTTGGCGTATGGCCGCGCCTGTGCCTTCGGCTTGGGGCGAGCGTCCCTGGGGGGACGGGATCGGTATGGCTTTGCGCCGCGGGGACGGTTCCCGTCTGGCGCACGCTCCGGTGGCATTTCCGCCGGAGGTTTGGCCGCCTTTGGTGCAGGCGGCGCCTTTCGGCGGCGCTTGCCCTGGCGGAGATTCTTCTCATGGGCCGCCTGCTCCGCCCGGCGCTCCGCGGCCCGGCGGGCCTTTACATCCATCCGGTCCGCCGCGTCGGCGTACTGCTCCGGATCCAGCTCCGCCAGCCGGTGCAGCAGGGCGGCGGCCAGTCCCACGTCCGTCACCGCGGCGATGGCCACGGCCGTCCGGCCCAGGGCCCGGCCCAGTTCCGCCTTGGTGAAGGGGAGCTGGAGCCACAGGCAGTCACCGGCCTGGGCGAAGTGCTCGCACCGGCGGCGGGTGCCCTCCGCCGCGTCGGCGGCCAGCAGCAGCACCCGGGCGTCCCGGGCGCGGGCCACGGCCTCTACCGGCTCCTCGCCCACGGCCAACCGGCCGCCCCTCAGGCTGAGACCCAGCAGGGACAGAATGTTAAGCCGGTCCATCCGCACCTCGCAGTTCTGCCTCCATGGCGTCGTAGACCTCCGGCGGGATGGCGGTGTCAAAAGCCCGTTCCAGGGCCCGGGTTTTCCGGGCCTTCTGCAGGCAGGCCACGTCGTGGCACACATAGGCGCCCCGCCCGGGCTTCTTGCCGCCGAAGTCCAGGGACACGGTGCCGTCCGGGGCCTTGACCACCCGCAGCAAGGCCTTCTTATCCTTCATTTCCCGGCAGCCCACGCACTGCCGCTGGGGAATCTTCTTCACTTTCGGCATCTCATAGGCCGCCTTTCTGATAAACTGATCTTACTCCGCGTCCACGGGCTCCACAGCGGACGCTTCCGCCGTGTCCGCGGCCTCCGGGGCGCCCCCGGCAGGGGGCTCTTCCTCGTCGTGATAGCTCTCCGGCTTGATGTCGATTTTGTAGCCGGTGAGGCGGGCCGCCAGGCGGGCGTTCTGTCCCTCCTTGCCAATGGCCAGGGACAACTGGTCATCCGGCACGATGACGCGGCAGGCCTTGCCCTCGTCCGCCATCCACACATCCACCACGTCGGCAGGCGCCAGGGCGGCGGCGATAAACTGGGCCGGGTCTTCGCTGTACTTGACGATGTCGATCTTCTCGCCCCGCAGCTCCTCCACAATGCTGCCCACACGCTGGCCCTTGGGGCCCACGCAGGCGCCGATGGGGTCCACGTTCTCGTCGTTGGACCACACGGCCATCTTGGTGCGGCTGCCGGCTTCACGGGCGATGGATTTCACCTCCACGGTGCCGTCATAAATCTCGGGGACCTCCAGCTCGAACAGGCGCTTCACCAGGCCCGGATGGGTCCGGGAGATCAGCACCTGGGGCCCGCGGGTGGACCGGCGAACCTCCACCACATAGACCTTCACATGCATGCCTTCGGTCAGATCCTCGCCGGGGACCTGCTCACCGGCCATCAGCAGCGCCTCGGTAGAGTCGGTGCCGGTGCCGATCCGCAGGGACACATTGCCGTTGCGGGGATCCACACGGGTGACCACGCCGGTGAGGATCTCATGCTGCTTGGAGTTGAACTCATCATACACCTGGCCCCGCTCGGCCTCCCGCAGGCCCTGGATGATGACCTGCTTGCCGTTGCCTGCTGCGATGCGGCCGAACTCCACCGTGTCCACAGGGATGTTCACGATGTCGCCTACCTCGTACTTGGCGGAGAGCCTCTTGGCCTCCTCAATGGGCATCTCGTTGGCGGGGTCCACGTAGTCCTCTTCCTCCACCACGTTTTTCTGGACGAACATCTTCAGGTTCTGGTGTGCCTCGTCCACATCCACGATGACGTTCTCCACATCCGCGTGGTCCCGCTTGTAGGCGGTGGTGAGGGCCTGGACAATCTTCTCCATCATGAAGGACTGGGGGATGCCCCGCTCCTTCTCCAGCAGAGCCAGTGCCGCGAAGATTTCCGCGGGATTGAAGCCTACGGGCTCCTTCTGCTTTTTGCCTTTCATGTTGCTGATTCTCCTTGTTGATAAAATACGTCTTGTCGGGACGGTGATTGGTTAAAATTCCACCCGCAGGCGGATAAGGGCAGTCTCCTTCTTGGGGAAGACCAGATCCTGGCTGCCCACGGTGACGGTGACATCGCCGGTGGCCTCGTCATAGCCCTTCAGATAGCCGGCAAACTCCTTCCGGCCCTCCCGGGCCCGGTACAGCTTCACCAGCACGGGGCTGCCCAGAAACTGCTGAAAATCGGAGGGCCGCTTCAGCGCCCGCTCGGCACCGGCGGAGCCCACCTCCAGGGTGTAGCTGCCCTCGATGGGGTCGGCCTCGTCCAGCAGGTCGCTGACCTTCCGGGAGATCTCCTCACAATCCAGAATGTCCACGCCGCCCTCTTTGTCCAGCAGAATGCGCAGATACCAGGTGCCGGCCTCCTTGACGTACTCCACGTCCCAGAGGGTGCAGCCCTGTTCCGCGATAGCGGGGGCGGCCAGTTCCGCGGTCAGTTCAGTGATCTTTTTCATGGGAGGACTCCCTTCTTTTGGAAGTTTAAGCAGAGTTTGCCTGACCGAAAAAGGTCAAGAAAAAGAGCGGACCCCGCAGCCCACTCCACATACCTTACTCTTCTAACATACGCATCATAGCACAGATACTGGAAAAGCGCAAGCCTTTTCTGCCAGATTCTTTTCTAATATTGTATAAAAAAATCCGCCGGATATACGGCACAGCCGCAGATCCGGCGGTTTTCAGCGCCTGCGCAGCCAGCCGGCAGCACAGGAGAGCAGAAACAGCGCGAGATTTGCCGCCACCACAGAGGCTCCCACCGGCGTGGACAGCGTCCAGGAGGCCATGAGTCCCGCGCAGAAGCAGCACACCGACGTAACGGCGGCACATACCACCACGCCCCGAAAGCTCTTGAACAGCCGCATGGCCGTCAGCGCCGGGAAGATCACCAGGGAGGAGATCAGCATGGCACCCATCATCCGCATCCCCAGCACGATGGTCAGGGCGGTGAGAATGGCCAGCAGGGTGTTGTACCAGTCCACCCGCAGCCCCGTGGCCCGGGAGAAGCTCTCATCGAACGTCACGGCGAAGAGCTTGTGGTAGAACAGCACGAACAGGGCCAGCACCGCAAGGGACAGTACCGCAGACAGGGCCACATCCGCCCACGTCATGGCCAGGACGCTGCCGAACATGTAGTTGTCCACATCCGTGGTCATGCCGCTGGTGCGGGAGATGACGATGATGCCGACGGCCAGGGCCGACGCACTCATGACGGCAATGGCCGCGTCGCTGTTCCAGCGGGGATTGGTGGCCAGCCGCAGCAGGAAGAACGCCGCGAGGATCACCACGGGGATGGAGAAGTAGAGGGGAGTGAACCCCAGGGCCACGGCGATGGCCAGGGCGCCGAAGGAGACGTGGCTGAGGCCATCGCCGATCATGGAGTACCGCTTCAGTACCAGGGGGACTCCCAGCAGCGCGGCGCAGAGGCTTACCAGCGTCCCGGCGATCAGGGCCCGCTGCATAAAGGGATAGGTCAGCATCAAGGTCAGGCTCATTCCTCCACCTCCCGAAACCGCCGCCCCTGGGGGGAGGCCAGATAGTCTTTGACTGTGCCTAAAAAGTAGCTGCTGCGGCCGATGTGCAGCACCGTCCGGGCGCTGCGCAGGGCGGCCCTCAGATCGTGGGTCACCATCACCACCGCCATGCCCTCCTTCCGGTTCAGGTAGGAGAGGGTCTTGTACAGATCCTGGGCCGCGGCGGGGTCCAGGCCGGTAATGGGCTCGTCCAGGATCAGCAGGCTGCGGGCGGCACATAGGGCCCGGGCCAGCAGCACCCGCTGCTGCTGGCCGCCGGAGAGATCCCGGTAGCTCTGGTCCTTCAGCTCCAGAATCCCCAGCTTGCCCATGTTCATCAATGCCGCGGACTTCTGGGCGGCGGTGTAGAAGAACCGCAGCCCCTTCTGGTTCAGGCAGCCCGAGAGGACCACTTCATACACCGTGGCCGGGAAGTCCCGCTGGGCCCGGGTCTGCTGGGGCAGATAGCCCACGGCTCCCTGCCGCAGTTCCGGCGCCCGGAGAATCTCCCCGGACTGGGGGGAGAGGAGCCCCAGCAGGCCCCGCAGCAACGTGGACTTGCCGGAGCCGTTGTCCCCCACGATGCACAGGTAGTCCCCCGCCCGGATGGTGAGATCCAGGTGGGCCAGGACGCTCTGACCCTCATACCCCAGGGACGCGTCCCGGCAGACGATCAGCTCATTGGGCTCCATGGTGGTCCTCCTCTCCGGCGCAGACGTCGCACACCCCGGAAAACAGCGTCCCCCGGGGATCGATGCGGAAGTGGTGCTCCCGCTCCAGGTGGTCGTACAGGTTCTGCAGGTGGGTACAGTCCACATGGCGGATGCGGCCACAGCGCTCACACTTCAGAAGAAAGCAATCCCGGTGGCCTTGGGACTGGCGGCCGCAGTACTGGTACAGGGCGCCCTCCTCGGTGTTGACCTTGTGGACCGCCCCGGCGGCCTCCAGCTTTTCCAGCTGGCGGTAGATGGTGGCCAGGCCCACCGGGCAGCCCTCCCGACGCAGGTCCTCCGCCAGTTCGGCGGCGGTGCAGGCGGTCTCGCCCCGGGCCTCCAGGCAGCGGAGCACCGCCTGGTGCTGTTTGGTGCTGTATGGCATCCAATGCCTCCTTTAATCTGAAAATGATTATCGTTTTCATATTATAGACCGCAGAGGAAAAAAGTCAAGAGCAGTTGCAAAAATCCGGCAAATAGGGTATGGTAAAAGAACAGCGTATGGTTGCGCAACAAGGCGCAAATTCACAAAAACTTTAGGAGAGAAGCAAATGAAAGTCTCACTGGTCATCATGGCGGCGGGCCTTGGGTCCCGCTACGGCGGCAGCAAGCAGGTGGACGGCATCGGGCCCCACAACGAGATCCTGATGGAGTACTCCATCTACGACGCCCTCCGGGCGGGGTTCAGCAAGGTGGTGTTCATCATCAAGCCGGAGATGGAGGAGATGATGCGCCGCCTGTGCGGGGATTATCTGGCGAGGAAGACCGCACTGGACGGCACGCCGGTGGAGGTGGCCTATGTCTTTCAGGACTTTACCTCCGTGCCGGACTTCTACCGGATTCCGCCGGAGCGGACCAAGCCCTTCGGCACGGTCCATGCCCTGCTGTGCGCGGCGGATGTGGTGCATGAGCCCTTCTGCGTCATCAATGCCGACGACTATTACGGCATCGACGCCTACCGCACCATCTATGACGAGCTGGTGAAGCTGCCTGAGACGGGAAAGGCCACCATGGTGGGGTATCTGCTGAAGAATACCGCCAGCCTCCACGGCACGGTGTCCCGCGGCGTGTGCGCGGTGGAGGACGGAAAGCTCCGCTCCGTCCGGGAGGCACTGAAGATCCAGCTGTATCCCGACGGCACGCTGCGGGATCTGGCGGAGGGCACGGACCTGTCCCCGGAGACGGTGGTGTCCATGAACTTCTGGGGGTTTGCCCCCAGCATCTTCCCCGCCCTGCGGGAGTACTTTGAAAACTTCCTTCGCACGGAGGCCGGGGAAAATATCAAGGCCGAGTGCCTGCTGCCGGTGATGGTGGGGGATCAGCTGCAAAAGGGCGCGCTGGAGGTGTCCGTCCTTCACTCCGCGGACAAGTGGTTCGGCATGACCTACCATGAGGACCGGGAGATCGTGGCGGAGGAGCTCCGCAAGCTCCATGCCAGGGGAGATTATCCGGAGAGCCTGCGGGTGTGAGCATGCGGAGGTGCGGGAGATGAATCCGAACACGCCGGTGGGTTGCCCCCAGTGCGGGGGGCAGATGGACCTCTGGCAGGCGGGCAGGCGCCTGGCTCTGACGGGCCTTTTTGCCTCCGTCACCGACTGGATTGAGGTGGATATATACAGCTGCCCCGCCTGTGGAAGACTGGCCTTTTTCCGCACCAACTTTCTCCCTCAGCCGAAAAAACATGTGCCGGTGGAGCCGGAACCAACAGACGTGGACACCGCCGCCTTCTACGTTCCCGGTACGGGGGAGCTGGTCAAATGCCCGGTCTGCGGCAAGGAGCATCCCCGTGACGATGCCTTTTGCCCCCTGTGCGGGACCCGGCGGGATCAGCCCTGCCCCTGGTGCGGAAAATGGTTTCCGGCAGCACAGCCGGTCTGTCCCTGGTGCGGCTACGGCCGAGATGAGGAATAAGCGAAACCGCCAAGCGGCGGCCATGGAAACCCATGGCCGCCGCTGTTTTTCTGCTCAAAAAAAGCACTCCACCACATACAGCCGGGTACCTGCGCTGTTTACCAGCAGGTACAGCCGGTTGCGTTCATCCGTTGGGTGCGCCGCCGTGAAGCCGCGGCAGTCCGAAAAATCGGGCCGCTGGTCCGCCGGAACGGCCAGCAGATCCAGGATTTCGGTCACTGGCACTTCTGCGGACCTGACCGGCGTAGCTTCCTCTGTCAGGGTTTCCTCCAGCCCGCTGTCGTCCGCGTATGCCAGGACGTGATACCGCTCCCCGTCCCCGCTAAAGCTGGCGCCGCTGTCGGTCTCATACAGACAGCCCTCGCTGGCGGGGAGCTCCAGCTCCCAGTTGAGCTGAACGGTTCTGACATAATCGCCGCTGCCCCAGAAGATCATCAGGACCGACAGAACAAGCAGGACCGGCAGTGCCAGCAGCCCGCCCATCAGCTTCCACATGGAATTACCTCCTGCCATGCAACTGAGACCTCCACCGTGGACGGCACGGTGTTTTCCATCCGGTCATAGGCGGCCTTGTAGCCGATCAGATAGAACACCCCGGCGATCAACATGCCGCAGAGCAGCAGGCACACGATCCAACCGGCCGACGGCCTGTTCACTGTGGATTCCTCCCCTCCGGCGCGGCGTCAGCCGCCAGAACTGTCCAGAGTGCCTCGTCCCCCTGGTAGATGCCCGTATAGGGCTGCTCCAAACAGCAGATGCCGTCCGCCTCGTAGACGTACAGGACGCTCCAGTCCGGCGTCTCGCCGGTGCCCAGCTCCACCTTTACCGCACCGGTTTGGTCCGGCGCGTCCTGCACGCTCTCCATGCCGGTGGAGACGGCCTCTGCCGCTTGTTGGAGAAATTCTCCGATCCAGTCCCGGTCCGTGTGGAGCGTCACCGCATCTCCTGCCGTTACCCGGATGGCAGTGACCTCCGCCGCCTCCGGGAGGACGATCCGGCCCGCCCTGCCGCAGGCTGTTACGGCCAGCGCAAGCCCCAGGCACCAGGCGGCCAGCCGCAGATAGCGCTTCATGCCCGGCCCCCTTACGCGCCGCCCCGGCTGGCCAGCCAGGCCGAGAGGCTCCAGGTCCGCCAGTCGGCGCAGTCTGTCCGGGCCTCCTGCCGCCGCTGTTCCAATAGGATGGACAGGCGGGCCGTACCGATGGCGTCCCAGTCCCCATACGCTGTGCAGACCATGTCTCCGTCCAGCCGCTCCAGCTGGGACAGGGTGTCATAGGAGAGGTCATAGAGCAGGTACTCCGCGTCCAGCACCCCGCTCTCCCCGGAGAGGTAGCGGTCCACCTGATCCTTTGCCACCAGGTAGTCCACCGGCACGCAGTTGATGACCAGCCACCCCGCCAGGGCCAGGGGAAACACCACCCGACAGAACCGGAAGTCTGGCCGCCGCACCTTCCAGGCCGCAGCCAGCAGAAAGGCCGCCATCATCCCCATGCCCCAGTAGGTCATGCAGCGCTTGAAGGACAGGCCGTACACATCCACATACAGCGTCATCCGCCAGGCGGCAGAGAGGAGCAGGAGCAGGCTCTCCGCTGTCAGCAGGGCGGAGAGGAGCCGGACTGCCCGCCAAGCGCCGCCCTCCCGGCGGGACCACTGGACCGCAGCCAGCAGGAGCGTCAGGTTCACCACTGTCACCCCCACCATCTGGAAGAAACCGCTCCGGGCCCACTCGGCATAGGAAAGGCCCTTTTGGGCCAGGTACTCGGCTCCGCCGAAGAGTCCGGCGGATTGGACGCCCAGGAACAGCAGGTACAGCGCCGCCACCGCCGCCAGCACGATGGCGAAGCCCAGGCCGTCTACCCCGCCGCGGGCTGCGGCTCCGGTCCGTTTCAGGGGTGTGGGGCGGCGGAGACTGTACAGCAGACCGAAGAGGAAGGGGGTCATGACGCTGGCCAGCAGGGCCTTCCAGACCGCGTCCGTGAAGTGGAGGGAGACAAAGGCCCGCAGGTCCGCCGTGGCGGCGGCGAACAGCGCGTCGGCGGAGGCCAGAACGGGCACCAGGACCGCCAGCAGCGCCAGGGCGCCGGCCGCCCCCAGCAGCAGGGGCAGGACCCGCCGGGCGGCGCCGTCCTTTTTCTGAGGCCAGGCGGTGGCCAATGCTGCCCCCAGATGGCCGAAGAGGCCCCACAGCAGCAAACAGAGCCGCTCCCACAGCATGGAGGGGCGCCACCAGGGCAGAAATTGTCCGCCGGAGAGGCCGATGGCGTGGACGGGCAGCAGGGCCAGCAGGGCCAGTAGATTCCACGCCCGGAAATACCAGTTGGACCCCAGGGCCAGCGTGGCGGCCAGGGCCAGATTCACCGCCAGCAGAACGCGGCTCTCCCAGGTGTTCAGCAGGGTGCGGCCCAGATAGAGCCCCAGCAGGCCGTACCAGACGCAGACGGAGGCGGTCAGTCCCGCGGTGGGGCCGCTCCAAAGCAGCGTGTTCACCAGCAGAAGACAGAAGCAGAAGGCCAGCGGCAGAAGCAGTCGCTCTCGGGAGGAGATCACATAAATTTTCACCGCATTTTGCGTAAGCTTCGCCGGCCCTCCCGCCGGCAGGGCTTTTTCATGTTCATTCATAATGGGTTCTCCTTTTTTGGGGCTGTCTCCACAGCAG
>NZ_CAKVVF010000001.1:15458-18283 GCF_934833455.1 Oscillibacter sp. KLE 1728 | reverse complement strand
TTACGTTCGGTCTCTGGCGGCAAAGTGGTGGCTCACCACGGCCATGGTTTCAAAGATCAGCGTTATCACAAACAGGATCCGGCCGGCGATAGCTGCGCCGGAGGCCTGGACCAGGGCCGTCTCCAAATCACCCGCCACGGTCTCCAGCTGCACGGCGAAGAGCTGGGCCAGCAGGGCCAGGGCGCAGGCCATCCCGCCGCCGGCCAGCTTCCAGCCGGAGCGGTCCCTCTCAGGACGGAGAAAGGACCACACCGCCAGCACCCAGCCGGTAAAGCCCGTCAGCAGGCTGACCGCATTGCAGAATGGGGCATCAATCATGCGTCCACCTCCTTGCGGAAACCGGAGTTGTCCGGGGAACTGTCTTGCCTGGGCGGGACGCACGCCAGAGGCAGCAGAAGCAGGTAGAGGAAGAGTGGATACAGCCAGGTACGGCTGCCCAGCGCCCCCAGCAGGCCCGGCGCCGGGCCGGTCGCCACAGTGTCAAAGGTGAGATTGGTGAACTGGAACGAGAGCCGCAGCGCCGCGATATGCAGCAGCAGGACCAGCGAGGCGCTGCCCAGGCAGAAGAGCTTCACCCGCTGCCGCTCCCGCAGATTGAAGAGCAGGAAGAGCAGGTGAAAGGCCATCAGCAGGAACGTAAACCCCAAAACATAGTCAAAGGGGTTGCACAGCCTGCCGAACTCGGTAAACAGCGAAAGCTGAAACATCGCGAGAAACCTCCAACAGTAAAGATTCCAAAAGCGCAGCATTTATCGCGTCAGCATCAGAAGGAGTATCCGAAACGGCGTTATGAGATACCGCAACGGCCCCGGCGGCCTTCCGGGGCAGATCGGCAGACTGACCGCCGCCGGATACAATCCGCAGAAGATGTCCCGCAGTACACTGGGTCCCATCTTCCGCGATCTGCCCGGCTCCAGAGGCGGATCCCCAGAGATACCAGGGGCAGAAGGACACAGGGATCCACCCCAGCAGGAGGACCAATACCACTCCCGGCCAGGCGGCGCTGAAGAACGTGGGCGGGAAGAGCTGCGCCGCCAGCAGGGAAAATGCGGGGACGGCAGATGCAGGCCCGCTTTTGGCGGGGCGGAGCCGTGCGCCTGGCGGTCATGGTTCCGCCTCTTCGTCCGGCACGAACTCCAGAATGTCTCCCGGCTGGCAGTCCAGGGCGGCGCAGATGGCCTCCAGCGTGGAGAAACGGACGGCCTTGGCCTTGTTGTTTTTCAGAATGGACAGGTTGGCCAGGGTGATATCCACTTTCTCCGATAGTTGGGAGAGGGACATTTTCCGCTTGGCCATCATCACGTCCAGGTTGACTACAATCATGCCGTCACCTCAAATCGTCAGGTCGTTTTCCGCCTTCATCTCCGCTGCCCGGTGAAACAGCCCGGCCATCACCAGGCACAGAAGGCCCGCCATGGTGAAGAGGGGGATGAACAAAGCGGTGTAGGACAGCAATGCGGCGGCGCCATCCCGGCAGAGGGTGAAGGCGGTCCGCCCCAGGGCGCCGGCGGCGATCACAAAGCAGCCTGCGGCGGCCCGCTGGAGATAGACGGCGTTCTTCGGGGAGAACGGCGTGCCGTCCGCCACAGAGGCCAGCAGACGGATGCCCTGGACCAGGATCACTGCGCCGCAGATGCCCGCCAAAAGCAGGAATAGAGCCAGGACCGCGGTCTCCGGGGACTTCCAAGACTCTTTCAAAATAATTTCCAGCAAATTTCCCACCCCGTCGTCAAAGTCGTAGGCGAAAACAGCCAGGAGGTGGTCGAAGCGCATGGACGCCGGATTCTGAAAGCGGAAGTAGGCCAGGGCCGGTGTCAGGGGAAGCAGCAGAATGTCGCAAAAGATGAGGAAACCGCAGAGAAAAATCAACACATCCGCGATTTTTTGGGCAGCAGTACGAACCATGGCGTGGGCCTCCTCCTAAATGGTCAGGTCGTTTTCCGCTTTCATCTCCGTCGCCTGGCGGAACAGGGCGGACATCACCAGGCACAGCAGGCCGAACATGGTGAAGATCGGCACAAAGAGCGCGTTGTAGGTGGCCAGGGGGCGGAGGGACTGGTAAAACCACAGCCCCCAGATCGTCCGGAGCAATGCCGCTCCCGCGATGCAGAAGGAACATACAGCCGCCCGTCGGAGGCTGACGGCATTCTGCGTGGAAAACGGCGCACCCTGGAGGATGGTGCCCAGCACCCGGAGCCCCTGGAGGAGAATCAGCGCGGTGCAGATGCCGCAGATCACCAAGAACAGGGCGATTAGGGCGTTGGCGCCCTCGCCCCATATCCAGACCCAGGAGAGAAAAATCGCGGATACGCCTGCGGCGGTCACATCGTCCGCCTCCGGGTGGAACAGGTCATGCAGAAAGGTGCCGGCGCCGCCGAAGAGGTTTTCCGCGTTGACCATGACGGAGGCGGGAACCAGCAGCAGAGCCAGGACGTTGAGCAGTAGGGCGAAGATCAGCAGTACCCGGAGCACCCGGGCGAGTATTTGCACAGTGCTGTTGGACATGGTCGCTTTCCTCCTTATGCGTGAGAATGGGACCGGCTGGCCGGACGGGGACGCAGCAGGCACAGGGCCCAGATGCCGCAGAACTGCAGGAGAAGCGCCAGCAGGATCTGGAGCGCGGAACCCTCTGTCCAGAGCCACACCCAGCACCAGGCACAGAAAATCAGGAACCGAAGCAGCCCCTTCCAGAAGGGCACATAGTTCTCCACCGCGCCTGTCAGCTCCGGCAGCCATTCGCTGCCTGTCAGCACCAGACTGGGAACGCAGAACAGGGCCGCCAGAAGCAGCAGCGCCAGCAGAACACGCCAGAGACGGCTGGACGG
>NZ_CAKVVF010000001.1:0-15448 GCF_934833455.1 Oscillibacter sp. KLE 1728 | reverse complement strand
AAAAAATAAAAACCAAAAACGGGGCCCGGACCCCAAAAAAACGGGGGCGGGGGCGCCCCTACCGCCCCCCCCCGGCGTCTGTATGATATAGAGAAAGGAGAGGGAAAATGATGTGTGTCACAAGCTTCCTGCTTGTTGTGCTCATCATACTGCCCCCAGCCGGGAAAGTCAACAGCCTGGGGGAAAGCTTCATACTTTGTTTACAGACTGGTCAAAAACGGATGATTTCATTCACAAAATGTTCAAAATCCGGAAACAATTTGCGCGGCGGTCATCCGCCGTACTGCCAGTGGGCGGGATCGGGATCTGTCTCACTGCTGTCTGGCCAAGTCAGCGCATCTCCGCTCTCATCGAGAATGTAGGGCACATCCTGGGAGACCGTGACCCGTCCATAGATATCCGTCACCACGGCAGCCACCTGTACCGTATCCGCAGGCGTGAGGGAGAGGCGCAGCTCCGGCAGCTGGTAAAAATCAAATTCTTCAAAGCCGTGGAAGCTGTCAGGCTTTTCACAGGGCTCTGCCCAGGCTGCCAGTTTCTGATTTTTGAACAGGCCCACCCGGATATTTGCCACGGCCGCGGTGAGAGACGCATCAGCCGGTGTCACCTCACGGATATAAACATAGCGCTCGTGGCTGGACGCATTCAGGACCAGCGTGCTGTCCTCCAGATCCATCCACATGAGATCGCTGTTGACCTCCACTTGCGGCAGAGAGTCGCTGTACAGCCCCTCAAACTGGTCCAGCAGCTGGGTCTGGCGGGTGCCGTCCGGCGGGACCAGCAGCGCCGAGAGGGTGATATGGTCCGTCAAGGGGACGGAGAGTGTGGCGGAGAACCGTTGGTTGGGGCCCTCTTCTCCCACACTGCCCAGCCGGTCGCTGGCAGTCTCGCCGTTTTCCGCCAGGAACTCCACAGCCATTCCCTCCACATAGGTCTTGGGGACAGCATAGGCGGAGAAGGTGACGGTGTTGGCGGCAAGGTCCACGGCTTCCAGCTCCACACCGCAGTCCGCCACCAGGCTGTTCTGGGCCTTCAAGATCTCCTCCACCCGGTTGGAGAGGGAGCCGATCTGGCCGTACACACTGGACTCCACCCGGTAGAGGCTGTTCTGCAGATTTACATACTGGCCGTTCATTCGGTCCAGACGGTCGAAGAGGTGGAACAGCACCAGGCACAGCGCCGCTGCCGCCAACACCCAAGGCCAGCGGCGGCGCTTCCGGGGCGACGGCTGGGCGGCAATGTAGCGGCCTGCGATCTCCTCCACCATCTTCAGCTGGGCCTCTGTCAGCCCGCCGCCTGTTTCAGCAGGAGCGGCATCCGCCTCCGGCGGTTCCTCCACGCCCAGCAGCCATCCCACAGAGACGCCGAACAGGCGGCTGAGGGCGATCAGCTTGTCGACCTCCGGCAGGGCGGAGTCTGCCTCCCATTTGTAGATGGACTGGCGGGAGACGCCCAGCTTGCTCCCCAGAGCCTCCTGGGACAGCCCCAGCTCCTTCCGCTTCTGCGCGATGCGCTGCCCAATGGTCACATCCCTCGCCTCCTTTCGCCGTCAGACTAGCAGACAGCCTGCCCTCAGGCCACCAACTGGGGAGTGGAAATCTGTCAACCCACGGTTAGCAGAGGAGAAAAGCCCTTGCGTCTCAATGGATTCAGAGGGCCTTTTCGTAGCAGTTGAGATTCTCCCGCACAAAGCCCATGAAGAAGAACTCCGCCGTTCCGGCGTAGCGGTAGCCCAGGGAGGGGTACAGGCGGTTGGCGGGCAGGTTCCCCTCCCAGGTGTCCAGCCGGATGACGGTACGGCCCTGGCGGCGAGCCTCCGCCTCACAGAAGGCCACCATCTGTCGGGCATATCCCCGGCCGGAGCAGGAGGGACGGATGCACAGGGTATGGATCACCCCTACCTCCTCCGCAGCGGCGGGGATGGTCCAGGGGATGGCGCCGTACTCCGGCAGCTGGACGCTGTTCAGGTTCACCACGCCCCAGAGGACGCCGTTCTCCTCGCCCACGTAGAAGGTGCCGGCCTCCAGGGCCTGGCGGGCGGTGTCGATGGTGGGGTATTTGCCCCGCTGCCAGTTGGTATAGACGGGGCCCTGTGCCTCTCGGTCCAGGATCTCCTCATAGATATCTGCGGCCTGAGACAGGTCCGCGGGGGTGGCGAGTCGGATCATGGCGATTCTCCTTTTTGATGTAGTGGCGATGGGAAAAGCGAGGCGCGCTGGGGTCAGCGCGCCTCGCGGGGATGATCGGGGATCACGGGGTGTCCTTGGGCGGCTCAGCCGGAGTGGAACCGCTCTCCTGGGGGGCGTCTCCGCCGGAAGGGGAGGGATCGGACACCGGGTTCTCCGGCTGTCCCTCCTGGGCGGGCTCCTCGGGGGATTCGATCTTCTGGGAGATCATGTGCACCTTCTTGGCAGGGGCCTCAATGGTCTCGGGAGAGGAGGGGCGGAACGCCTTGTCCTCTGCGCGGGTGGAGGCGTAGGGGTTCTCCACCAGTTCCGGGTCCCGGCCCTCGATGATAGCCACCATCTCTGCGCCGGTGATGGTCTCCTTCTCCAGCAGGTAGGCCACGACCTTGTCCATGTCCTCCCGGCTGGCTTTGATGACCTCCACGGCCTGCTGGTAGCACTGGTCCAGGATGTCCTTCACCGCCTGGTCCATCCGGGCGGCGGTATCCTGGGCGCAGTCCATGCCGTAGCCGCCGTCCAGGTATTGGTTCCGGCGGGAGGCCAGCGCCATCATGCCGAACTCGTCGCTCATGCCGAACATGGCCACCATGTTCCGGGCCACGTTGGTGGCGTCCTGAATATCCTGGCTGGCGCCGTTGGTCATGGTGTTCATCACCACTTCCTCGGCCGCCCGGCCGCCCATGGAGACCATGATCTTGGCCATCAGCTCGTCGCGGGTGCGCAGCTCGGTCTTGTCCTCCTCTGGCATCAGCAGGGTGTAGCCCAGAGAGCCCTGGGTGTGGGGGACGATGGTGATCTTCTGCACCGGCTCGGTGTTTTTCTGCTTGTAGGCCACCATGGCGTGACCGACCTCGTGGTAGGCCACCAACTTTTTCTCAAACTCGGTGAGGACGCTGCCCTTCTTCTCCGTGCCGGCAATGACCAGCTCGAAGGCGGCCAGAAGATCCTCCTGGGTCACCAGCTTGCGGCCCTTCCGCACGGCCCGCAGGGCCGCTTCGTTCACCAGATTGGCAAGGTCCGCGCCCACGCAGCCCGCAGTGGCCAGGGCCACCTTTTTCAGATTCACGTCCTCTGCCAGCTTGATGTTGCGGGTGTGGACCTGCAGCGTGGCAATGCGTCCCGCCAGGTTGGGCCGGTCGATGGTGATGCGCCGGTCAAACCGGCCGGGCCGCAGCAGCGCCTGGTCCAGCACCTCAGGCCGGTTGGTGGCGGCCAGCAGAATGATGCCCTTGGTGGGGTCAAAGCCGTCCATCTCCGCCAGCAGCTGGTTCAATGTCTGCTCCCGCTCGTCGTTGCCGCCCATGCGGTTGTCCCGGGATTTGCCGATGGTGTCGATCTCGTCGATGAACACGATGCAGGGGGCCACCTTGGCCGCCTCCTTAAAGAGGTCCCGGACGCGGCTGGCGCCCACGCCCACGAACATCTCCACGAAGTCGGAGCCGGAGATGGAGAAAAACGGGACGTTGGCTTCGCCGGCCACAGCCTTGGCCAGCAGCGTCTTGCCAGTGCCCGGAGGGCCGACCAGCAGCGCGCCCTTGGGGAGCTTCGCGCCGATCTCCGTGTACTTCTGGGGGTTGTGCAGGAAGTCGATGATCTCTGTCAGGGACTCCTTGGCCTCGTCCTGGCCGGCCACATCCTTGAAGGTGACGCCGGTGGACTTCTCCATATACACCTTGGCGTTGGCCTTGCCCACGCCGCCGATGCCGCCCATTCCTCCCATGCCGCCCTTTTTCGCCATCCAGCGCATGACCAGGGAGAACATCAGGAAGATCAGCACAAAGGGCAACACGTAGCTCACCAGCATGGCCAGCACCGGGTTCACCGGGGCCTGATACTCCTTGTCGACGCCCTCCACCCCATACTCGTTCAGGAAATCAATGACGGCGTCATTGGACTGGATCCGGACAGTGAAGAGCTCCAGGTGGGCAGTCTGCTCCTGCCCGGCGGCGTCCATATAAGTGTAGCCGTCCTCCGTTTTGGTGTAGACGGTGCCGTCCTCAGCGGTGTAGGAATACCCCTCCTCAGGGGTTATCAGGAGGATATCCTCCGCGTTGTCGAATTCCACCCGGGCCACCTGGCCGCTCTCCACCATCTCCTGGAACTCTCCGTATTCCACGTTGATGGAGGAGGCCTGGCGGCCAGTGCTGCCGATGACGCTGCTGGCATAGCTGAAGATGATCGTCAGCAGAAGGGCCCAGCCCACCAGAGAGGCCACGCCCCGCCAGTTGCCGCCGGGCTTGTTGTTTTTGTTGTTCTTATTGTCGTTTGGGTTCATGTATGGAACTCCTTTCAGGGGAAAACCTGTCAATACCCGGAGGATAAACGGGACCGCCCCGGTCCCGCCTGTGCCGGAGACGGGGGTGCGGTCCGCTGCCCGGGGCGTCCAGCCCTGTTTTCAGACAGTGCCGAAGCCTTAAAATGATTTATAAAGTATATCACAGAAGCCGCAGGCCTACAAGGACAAGGAACCGGTTTTCTATAAATTTTCTGTGAATTCCACTTTCCAGACTCCCGCCCCTATGCTATACTACCTCTTGAATGCGAAAATACTCAAATTGAGGGAGAAGTTATGGAAGAACGGAGAAAGCAGGACCTGACTGCCGAGGCCGACGGCATCATCGAGGGGCGCAACGCCGTCATTGAGGCCCTGCGGGCAGGGGAGACGATTGACAAAATTTACCTCCAGAAGGGAGAGACGGACAAGACCCTGGGACATATTGCCTCCAAAGCCCGGGCGGCGGGCGTGGTGGTGGTGGAGGCGGACCGGCGGAAGCTGGACGCCATGAGCCGCACCCATGCCCACCAGGGCGTCATCGCCCTGGCAGCGGTCCGGGAGTACGTCAGTGTGGAGAGCATCCTTCAGGCCGCTCGGGACAAGGGCGAGGCCCCCCTGCTGGTGGTGTGCGACGAGATCTCCGACCCCCACAACCTGGGGGCCATCATCCGGACCGCTGAGTGCGCCGGGGCTCACGGCGTGGTGATCCCCAAGCGCCGCAGCGCGGGCCTCACCGCCGTGGTGGCCAAGACCTCCGCCGGAGCGGTGGCCCACGTGCCGGTGGCCCGGGTGCCCAACATCCCCGCTCTGCTGAAGGATCTGAAAAAACAGGGGGTGTGGGTCTTCGGCACGGCGGCGGACGGCACCACGGCCCTGTACGACGCGGATCTGAAGGGACCCGCCGCCATCGTCATCGGCAGCGAGGGGGACGGCATGACCCGTCTGGCCGCCGAGAACTGCGACTTTTTGGTGAGTATCCCCATGCGGGGGAAGCTGAATTCCCTGAATGCCTCTGCCGCCGCGGCGATCCTGCTGTATGAGGCGGTGCGCCAGCGGATGGCCTGAAGGGCCGGGGACACAGCGGAGAGGAAAGGGGCAGCATGGCTTCCAAAGACGAGAGAGAGTTTGATAGCGGTCTGACCGGGGGCACGGATGTCCCGGCGTTGGAGGAGGACTTCTCCCTGGAGGAGATCCTGGCGGAATACGGCGCAGGCCGGGAGCAGCGGCTTATGGAGGCCGTGGAGCAGGAGGCCCGCCGGGAGACGGAGCCGGCCGCCCCTCCGGCGGAGGGCGGCGCGAAGAAGCCGCCTCTGCAAACGGAGGCGCGGCCGCGTCCCGCCCCCCAGGTGACGGAAAAAACAGCTCCGCCCCAAAAGCCGCCCGCCCAGCCGGAGGACCTGCTGGAGGAGCTGCGGCAGGATCTGCCGCCCTCTCCCCACCCCATCACGCTGGAGGATGTGGTGGGCAGCACCGTGGACGCGGTGATGGAAGAGGAGGCTCAGGAGCCCCTGCTGCGGCCCCGGCGGGGCCTGTTCTCCCGGAAGCGCCTGATGGAGACGGAGGAGCTCTACGCCCCGCCGGAACCGGAGGAGGCGCCGGAGGAGATCCCGGAGATCGACACCATCGGTCCGGAGCCGGAGCTGGCTGAGGCGGCGGCGGACTACCGGGCGGAGGCCAAGCGGCGCAAGCACCCTATCCTGGCAGCGGTACTGATCTCGCTGCTGCCGGTGATCCCTATGGGGATCGAGGCCTACGGCTATGAGATCCGCTACTGGACCGGCGACGCAGCCGTCCAGAGCGGTGTGCTGCTGGCGTGCCTTGCGGCGGTGGCCGTCCTGGCCCGGCAGGTATTCGCCAAGGCGTTCGGCTCGCTGCTGCAGAAGCGATGCACCAGCGAGCTGCTGGCGGTGGTCTCCGCCGTGGTGATGGCGGCGGACTGTGTGGCCCGGCTGGTGCTGCCGGAGCGGAGCGCCGTCCCCTGCTATGCCCCGGTGGGGTGCCTCGCCCTGGTGTTTGCCATGTGGGGCGGAGCCCGGGAGAGCCGGGGACTGTGGGACACCTTCCGCATGGCCGCCACGGATGACGAGCCGCCTTATCTGGTGACGGAGACGGAGAAGGGGGCCTGCAAGCAGGCGGGTTCCGTCCCCGGCTTCTACACCACCGCCCTGCGGGAGAATACCGCCGCCGTGTGGCAGAACGCGCTGATGCCGGTGGTGCTGATGGCCTCCATCGTGTTTGCCGGGCTCAGCTCCCTGGGCCAGGAACGGGGGGACGACTTTTTGCTGAACTGGTCTGCCATCCTGGGGGCAGGCACCACCTTTGCCCTGCCTCTGTGCTGGGGGATGCCATTCTCCCGGCTGGCCCGGCACTTTCACAAGGCGGGGTGCGCCGTGGCGGGCTGGTGCGGTGCGGAGAAGATCAGCCGCAGGCGGGCCATGATCCTGACGGACGGAGACCTGTTCCCGCCGGGTACGATCCAGCTCAACGGCGTAAAGGTGTTCGGGGAGGACCTGTCCCGGGTTTCCTCCTATGCCGCCTCTATGGCCCGGGCGGCGGACTGCGGCCTTCAGCGGTTGTTTGACGGCCTGCTCCGCAGCGAGGGCGGCCATTATGAGAAAGTGGACGATTTCAGCTTTTATGAGGAGGGCGGCTACTCCGCCACCATCCGGGGGGAGTCGGTATTGCTGGGCACGGCCTCCTTCATGCGGAAGATGGAGGTGCGCCTGCCCGGCGGCATCAACCTGCGGACCGGCATCTTCCTGGCCATGGACCGGCAGCTGGCGGCAGTGTTTGCCGTGAAGTACCAGCCCTCGGAGAACGTGGATTTCGCCCTGCGGATGATGCGCCGCAGCCGCATCACGCCGATCCTGGCGTCCCGGGATCCCAACATTACCCCGGCCCTGCTGAAGCGGAAGTTTCACAAGGGCGTGAAGGTGGAGTTCCCCAGTCTGACGGACCGGGTGGCTTTCAGTGAGGCGGAGCTGGACCGGGGGATGCCCCGGGCCCTGCTGTTTCGGGAAGGACTGCTGCCCTATGCGGAAGCGGTGGTAGGCAGCCGCCGCCTGTGCAAGGCTGTGCGCCGGGCCACGGCGCTGTCCGTGCTGGGCAGCGTGGCCGGGACGCTGCTGTCCTTTTATATGGTGTTCCAAGGCGCCTATAATCTGCTGACGCCTCTGGCCCTGCTGGTGTTCCTGCTGCTGTGGGCGCTGCCGGTGTTGCTGCTGGCGGACTGGGCGGGCAGGTATTGAGCGCCGGCCATCTCGTTCGCAGCGGGATAAGATGACGCTGCGGGCGGAAGTCAACCGCATGAGCGGGGAGACCCACCACATCCGTGTCCCATGCAGGGCATTCCGCGGCATTTACCCCAAAAGACGGCGCCCGGTCCGGGATTTCCCGGACCGGGCGTCGCTGTATACAGAGGCGCCTGGAGCGCCTCCCGCGGTCAGCTTTGGTTTTCTATGATGTGGACATTCAGGTGGTTGTAGGTCATCTCCACGCCGTACTCCCGGAAGGCGTCCCGCAGGTGCTCCCCCAGAGCCAGATACGCGCCCCACCAGTTCTCCGGCGTAGCCCAGCAGTAGACTGTGTACTCGATAGAGCTCTCCTTGTATGCGGTGAGGTAGACGGTGGGAGCCGGGTCCTCCAGCAGGTTTTCCGTCTGCTCCAGAGCGCGCCGGCAGGCGGCCTTCACCGTCTCCGTGGGGGCGTCGTAGGAGGCGGTCACCCGCTGCACCACCCGCCGCCGCCCCAATACGGTGTAGTTGGTCATCTGGGAGGAGGCCAGCTCCTTGTTGGGGAGCATCACCAAATGCCCATCCGGGGTCACCAGCTTGGTGTGGTTCAGACTGATCTCATGGACCGTGCCGGCCACGCCGCCGACCTCTACATAGTCCCCGATGGAGAAGGGGTGGGCGGAGAGGATCACCAGCCCGCCGGCCACATTGCCCAGGATGTCCTCCGCCGCCAGGGTGACGCCCAGGGACCCCACGGACAGCAGCGCCACCAGGGAGGTCATGGGAATATTCAGGCTCTCCGCCACGATCAGCACCGTGACGATATAGAGGATCAGCTTCACCCCGGCCAGCAGGTATTTCTGGATGCGCTCGTCCAGCTTCGTCCTAGCCAGCAGCCGCCGCAGCAGCTTGCCCAGCAGGTGGACGGCCACCAGGCAGATCAGCAGCGTGGCAGCGGCGGAGAGGACCGCCCGGAAGGAGAACTTGGCCAGCGTGTCTGTGAACAGGGAAGTGAGGTCCGACATACGCGGCGCCCCCTTTGTATCAGGATAGCAAAAGCATACCGGAAAGCAGCGGAAAAGTCAACGCCGCCGGGGCGCGGCTCCCGGACCCGCTTCAGTCTTTTTCATCTGCAGAAAGGGCGATTTGGCAGCGGGGCAGGATTGCATGCTCAAATGTATACAGTGTCTCCGCCGCAATGGTGCGCACAACGGCTGCCAGTACCTGGTCGATTTCGGCGGTATATATCCGCGTCTGCCCGTCCGGCAGCGGGGCGGCAATCTGCAGGGAATTTGCCGCTCCCCGGCGTAACATAGCCGCCTTTTCGTCCATGCCGGGCTGGACATGGGCGCCGCCCTCCTGGTTTGCCAGCAGACACACTACGCCCTTACGGCTCAAAAAGTGCTGCCGGTCAATCAGGAGAATGTCAATCCCATCCCACCAGGTCTTGAATGCCCGTTTGGCATATCGCTTTCCGGGTTCCAGGGACAGGGGCTGCACCGTCAGAACCGGAGGGACTTCTGGCTGGTGAATCATCTGGTACTGAATGAGCGGGGAGCGGACAAAATCGGTCCTCCCTTTATTGGGCAGCTCGCCCCGCACGGTGCTCAGACTGAGAAAATCCGGACAGCTGAATGCAAAACGCTTTGTAATTTGGGCCAGCAGGGAATCAGAATATTTTGTCTGGTGAAGCAGAAGCCGGAGCTTGGTCGCAATCTGCGCACCGTAAGACCAGTCTCCTGCATCGTAATGGAGGCATTCCTGCCTTAAAAATTTTAACTGGACGAGCAGATCGCTGAGCAATTCTGTCGGCGTCCGATCAACTTGATACGCTTTTTTATCGTTGTGCATATTTGGTGCACTCCTTTCGGCATGAATAGTTGGGATTCCTGCACTTTAAAACTCTACTTTCTCCGTGCAATAGCGCAGGAAGCGCGTCCGGACCACATTGCACGCGGCTTCATATCGCGTTTTTACCTCACGCTGTGTCAGATTTAATTCCTGCGCAATGGCCCGCAGCGACAGCTTTTCCAAAATCCGAGCCTCCAGAATCCGCTGGCTTGTTTCAGAGATGTCGGAGATGGCTTTCCAGAGACAATAGTACCGCTCTAGACGAATCAGGATCCACAGGGGATCCCAATCCCGCATCCGTCCGGTGGAGACTTCATAGAGCTGCCGGCGATACCGTAGGCCGGTCAACACCTGCCGACAGCGGGTGCGGGTAATGTTTTTGCTGTACCCGCCTACCCAGCCGGAGAACTGGCTGAGCCCCTGATATCGGTCCAGCTGTTCATAACAGAGGGCAAACGCCTCATCGGCAATCTCACAGTAATCATCAGGTCCCAGCACGCGGCAAAAATCCATCCCGTACGCGCACTGGTATACAATTTCATAGGCACTCTCATAAAGCGCCTTCCAAAGTTCGGGATCGCCGCTTTTCAGAAATTCCTGAACCTGTTGATAGTCTTGCTCCCGCCGACTGGTTCGATAGGGCTGATATTTCCAAATTTTTTATATTTCATCAAATTCACCTCCTTTCTGCCTCTCACAGTGGCGGCTTTAGGCGATCCTGTCAAGAAAAAATTTCGCCCGCCATGCAATAAAAGCCGTTGTCTGCGCGTTATCAGGACAGAAGACACAAACAGGAACCATGAATCCGAAACAACAAGCAGGAGGAGCTTTTTATGAAAAACATGTCTGTGAAGAAGATCGTCGCCATGATCGTGGGTGCAGTTGCGGTACTGGCCGTCGCGGCCGTGGCCGCTGTGCTGGCGCTGCGGGTGGACAGTGCGGAGGCTCAACAGATCGCGCTGGATACCGTCGGCGGCGGGGAGATCGTCTCACAGGAGGTCAGCAGTGAGGGCCTTTGGAATGAGTACAGCTACGAAATCATCAACGGGGACACGTGGTACGACATCGAAATCAGCGGCTTCGGCTCCGTCACAGAGCTGGAGAGCGTCAGCAGCCAGTATCCCCGGGGCTGAACCGACGGCGGCTCTTGCACCCGGAGGGCGCCTTCTGTATAATGGCAGAGTGAATTGCGGCCCTGGGGCCGCCTGTACAGGAGGAATCACCCTATGACGGAAAAGGAGAAGATGCTGCGGGGAATGCTGTACGCACCCGCCCGTGATGAGACCCTGCTGGCGGAGCTGGCTGCCTGCAAGGCTCAGTGCCAGCAGTTCAATCAGCGGGCCTATCAGGCGGAGGGCATCGAATCCGCCCAGATGCTGCTGCGCCGGCTGCTGGGCGCCGCTGGGGAAGGACTGCGGATTGAGCCGCCCTTCTGGTGCGACTACGGCTGGAATATCAGTGTGGGCCGGAACTTCTACATGAACCACGGCGGCGTCATTCTGGACGCCGGCGGCGTGACCTTTGGAGACAACGTGCTGGTCGGCCCCCAGTGTGGATTCTACACCTCCGGCCACCCCTTGGACGCGGCAAAGCGGGCCCAGGGGCTGGAGTACGCCTATCCCATCCGTGTGGGCAGCGGCGTCTGGATCGGCGGCGGCGTCCGCGTGATGCCCGGCGTCTCCATCGGAGACGGGGCGGTCATCGCCTCCGGCAGCGTGGTGACGAAGGACATCCCTGCCGGAGTCCTGGCTGCGGGCGTCCCCTGCCGCCCCATCCGCCCCATCACGGCGGCGGACCGGATGCTGCCCTGATCCGGCGGAGCAGCTGCCCTTCCGGAAAATTTCGGCCCGGGGTTGGAAACCTCTGCAGGATGTGCTATCATGGGGGCGCGGCCGGTGATGCTTCGGCCGCAGTGCAATCAAACGCGCCGCCGGCGCGTTGTCTGTGTGAACAGGAGGAAGCCCCATGATATTCTGCATGACCGTGGCAGAGCCGGACCCAGACGCGGATGCCGCCCTGGAGGACTGTATCGCCCGCATCGCCGGGGGAGACAAGGACGCTCTGGCGGATTTGTACAGCCGCACCCGTCCTGCCGTCTACGGCTTTGCCCTGTCAATCGTCAAAAACGCCCACGACGCAGAGGATATTCTCCACGACGCCTGTTTGCAGGTGTGGAACGCTGCCGGCGGATACCGCAGGCAGGGCAAGCCTATGGCCTGGGTGCTGACCATCACCCGGAATCTGGCCATCAGCCGCCTGCGGGAGCACGGGCGGACGGAACCCCTGGTTCAGGAGGACTGGCAGGACCGTCTGGCGGACAATCCCGCCGTGACCCATGAGGACCGGATGATGCTGGAGGCCGTGCTCTCCGCCCTGAGCGACGAAGAGCGGCAGATCGTCACCCTCCACGCGCTGACAGGCCTGCGGCACCGGGAGATCGCCGCTCTGCTGGGCCTGCCGCTCCCCACGGTTCTCTCCAAATACAGCCGGGCTTTGAAAAAGCTCCAACTCGCATGGAAGGAGGCAGACTGACTTGGACGAACGTGAACTGGAACAGCGCCTGCGGACCGCCGTGGAGCACGCCGCTCCTGATCCGCTGGACCGCATCCTGGCCGCCTGCGGCCCGCAAGCGGGAACTGTCCTCCCTTTTGAGGCTCCGAAAAAGAAGCGCCGCTGGGCGCCCCTGGCAGTGGCTGCCGCCCTGGTGGTCATGTGCTGTGGTGCTTTCGGCATCAGCAGCTGGCGGGGAGCCAACGCCGTGGACTCCGTGGTGATGCTGGATGTGAACCCCAGCCTCTCCATGACCGTCAGCTCCAAGGAGCGGGTGCTCTCCGTCACCCCCTTCAACCAGGACGCAGAGGTTATCCTGGGCGACATGGATCTGACCGGCACGGACCTGGACGTGGCAGTGAACGCCCTCATCGGCTCCATGCTCCAAAACGGTTATCTCAGCGATATCCAGAACGCCATCCTGGTGTCCGTGGAGAACCAGGACGCCGCAAAATCCGCCCAGCTCCAGCAGCACCTGACGGATACCATCAACAGCGTCTTCCAGGGCGGTTCCCTGGAGGGGGCTGTCCTCAGCCAGACAGTGACGGAGAGCGCGGATCTGAATGCTCTGGCCCAGCAGTACGGCATCTCCGTAGGCAAGGCATCCCTGATCCAGGAGGTGATCGCTCAGGACAGCACACTGACCTTTGCGTCCCTGGCACCCCTGTCGGTGAATGAGATCGCCTTGATCGCCGAGTCCCGGCATCTGACCACCCAGGCCGTCACCCAGACGGGCACCGCCAGCACAAAGGCCTATATCACGGCAGAGGAGGCCAAAAATGCCGCCCTGGCTCATGCGGGCATCGCCGAGAGCAGCGTGGCCCAGCTGGAGATCGAGTTCGACAGCGAGGACGGCCTGATGGTCTACGAGGTGGAGTTCTATGCCGGCGGCACAGAGTATGATTACGACATCAACGCCCGCACCGGTGAGGTGGTGAATTTCTCCCGGGAGGGCGGCATCTCCGGCGGAACAACCGGCAGCTCCGGCTCCTACATCGGCGAGGCGGCCGCCACTGCCGCCGCCCTGACCCACGCAGGCGTCAGCGAAGCGGACACCATCTATCTCCGCTGCTGGGTGGAGCACGACGACGGGCGGGCGGAGTGCTACGAGGTGGAGTTCCTGGCGGGCACCACGGAGTATCAGTATGAGATCGACCTCTATACCGGCGCCGTGCTGAAAAGCGAGCGGGAGAGCCACAGTGTCCCAGCATCCGGCAGCTCCGGCCCCCACATTGGCGAGGCGGCTGCAAAATCCGCTGCCTTGACCCACGCCGGCGTCAGTGAGAGCGACGCCTCCCGCATCCAGGTGGAGTTGGACCGGGATGACGGCCGGACCTTGTATGAGGTGGAGTTCCATGTGGGCCGGACGGAGTACAGCTATGAGATCGACGCCTCCTCCGGCGCAATTGTCAAGGCAGAGCAGGAGCTGGACGACTGAACCCTGTCACATCAAAAAGCAGCGGCCGGCAGATGCCGGCCGCTGCTGCGAAAAACCACCGGCCGAAGCCGGTGGTTTTCTGTCTGTGTGGGGCGCTCAGGCACCCTCCGGTTCTCCCGGCGCCGGGGGGCCATCCGGAGTGGGGGCGTCCGCGTCCTTTTGATCCGCCTCTTCCAGCGCCTGCTGGAGATAGTCCTGCTCCGCGGTCTTTTTGCTGGGGACAAAGCCCTGGGCGGCGCTCTTCCGGCGGCCCTTGCTGCGGGCGAAGAAGAAGCCGGAGAGGGAGAACACAACGGCACCGATGAAATTCACAAATAGGTCCTTCATGGTGTCGATGATGCCAATATCCAGGTAGCCGCCCAGTCCCAGGCTCTCTCCGTTGATGACCACGTCCTGGATATCCGGAATCGTCACCACCTTGTTGGAGAGCGTGGGATCCAGGGAGACGGAGTGGATGGCGTGGATAACCGTGTCCTTCTGCATGTCCGTGCCCAGGAAGAAGTCCATGCCGAATTCAAAGAACTCCCACAGGACCCCGATAGTCATGGAGAAGCAGAAGGCCACCAGGGCCAGGAACGCCGGGGACAGATGGAAGGTGATCCGGTCATCGTCGTTCAGCAGCATCACCATGGAGAAGCCTACCGCCGCGGCCAGGAAGCCGTTGATGGTGTGGAGCATGGTGTCCCATCCGGGGATCACGACATAAAAGGCGTTGACCTCACCCAGAATTTCTGCCGCAAAGATGAAGCAGAAAATGGTGATCTCCAGGGGCGGCGGCAGCTCGATCCGCAGCTTCACCTGGATCCAGCTGGGCACGTAGAGCAGCAGAAGCGTGAGAATGCAGAAGAAGGCGCCCTCGTAGTTGGCCAGCATAATCTGCCGCACCAGCACCACCAGCACCAGAATCCGCAGGATGGAAAAGACGATGAAGGAGCTTTTGTGTTCCCGCAGCTCCCGCGCCATGGCCTCCTGAAATGCCTTTTTATACTGCTTCTTTTCTTTCTTTGTCGACTTCAATGGGTTACCTCCTTCGGTCGGTCCGGTTCTTCAAAAATCGGCAGGGCGCCCTCTTGCTCGGCAAGGGCCACATCGGCCCGGGAGCGGAGGGTCCAGTAGGCCATCCGCATCCCAAATTTGCGGCACAGCCGCACTGCCGGCTTTTCCCGGTCTCCGAACCGGTAGGCCACAAAATCCGGCCGGGTGAATGCATTGTAGAAGAGATTCGTCAGCGCCAAGCGGTTCCAGGGACCCTGGCCGGATGGATGGCGGTGGAAATCCTGGGACAGCTGGCCCCGCAGCACCGACGGCCGGTGGCGGCGCAGCCACCGCAGCGGCCGGGGGTCAAAGCTCTCCACACAGTAGTCTATGGAGAAGCGGTCCAGGCAATCCACCGTATCCCGGGCCAGCGCCGCGGCGCCGTGCCGGTCGGTCTTCAGCTCCACCACCAGCGGCGCCCGTCCGGCAAACAGGGGGAGCACCTCCTCCAGAAGAGGGATGTGTTCCTCTGAGCCTGCCAGCCGGAGAGCGGCAAGCTCCTCCGCGGTTTTTTCCGCCACCCGACCGGGAACGCCGCACATCCGCTCCAAATCCCCGTCGTGGATCACCACCAGGCGTCCATCCCGGGTCAGATGGACATCCAGTTCGGCGCCGTATCCGGCCTCCGCCGCCCGGCGGAAGGCCGCCAGGGAGTTCTCCGGCACGCCGGGGCCGTGGAGGCCCCGGTGGGCGTACCGAAAGCCCTCCAGCTTTTCCCAGCCAGGACCATCCCGCCGGCCGTGGAGCAGGAACCAGACCAGCAGGTATCCAAGCCCGGCCAGGGCAGCTGCCGCAGCAGCGGCTGCCGCTAAAATCAGCAGCAATTCGACCATAAACACCTCCGCCAAATCCGGGCATCGGGGAGCGGACCGCCCCGGGA